>CAZBZD010000299.1:0-2160 GCA_964496295.1 uncultured Rhodanobacteraceae bacterium
GACCGGCTGCAAACGCCAGGAGGGGTTCGCCCAGGTAGGGCGGGCAGTGCCCGCCCTACCCGTGTTTGCGAGCCCGGGCCGTATCGGGGATGGTCATTCGGTGTCCTCTTCGGTGCCGGTGAAAAGGTCCGGTGGCTGCGGCTGCTTCGGCGGCGGGTTCAGGCCCAGGTGGCGCCAGGCGCGCGCGCTGGCCATGCGCCCGCGCGCGGTGCGCAGCAGGAACCCCTGCTGGATCAGGTACGGCTCGACCACGTCCTCCAGCGTGCCGCGGTCCTCGCTGAGCGCGGCGGCCAGCGATTCGACGCCGACCGGACCGCCGTCGAAATGCTCGATGATGATGCCGAGCAGGCGCCGGTCCAGCTCGTCGAAGCCCTCGGCGTCGACCTTCAGCATGTCCATCGCCGCGCAGGCCTCCTTGCGCGTGATGCCGCCGCCGCCCCTGACCTCGGCGAAATCGCGCACGCGACGCAGCAGGCGGTTGGCGATGCGCGGCGTGCCGCGCGCGCGGCGCGCGATCTCGGCCGCGCCGTCGGCATCGCAGGCAATGTCGAGGATGCGCGCCGAACGGCGCACGATGGCGGCCAGCTCTTCCGGACTGTAGAAGGCCAGGCGCTGGATGATGCCGAAGCGGTCGCGCAGCGGCCCGGTCAGAAGGCCCGCGCGGGTGGTCGCGCCGATCAGCGTGAACGGCGGCAGGTCGAGCTTGATCGAGCGCGCCGCCGGGCCCTCGCCGATCATGATGTCGATCTGGAAATCCTCCATCGCCGGGTACAGCACCTCCTCGACCACCGGCGACAGGCGATGGATCTCGTCCACGAACAGCACGTCGTTGGGCTCGAGGTTGGTCAGCAGCGCGGCCAGGTCGCCGGCGCGTTCCAGCACCGGCCCGGAGGTGGAGCGCAGGTTGACGCCCAGCTCGTTGGCGATGACGTGCGACAAGGTGGTCTTGCCCAGCCCCGGCGGGCCGAAGATCAGCACGTGGTCCAGCGCGCCGCCGCGCCGCCTGGCCGCCTCGATGTAGATGGCCAGCTGCTCGCGCACCGCCGCCTGGCCGAGGTATTCGTCCAGGCGCTGCGGGCGGATGGACGCCTCGATGGCTTCCTCTTCCGTCGTGGCGGCGGGGGTGATCAGGCGTTCGGTGTTCATGGGGGGCATTATGAAGGCATGCGTGGCAAGGAGCGAGGGATGGCCTGTAGGCCGGCTCAAGCCCGCAGGGCGGAGCCGGCGTGGCGGGACGGGACAGATATGGCGGAGGTGCGGGGATCACCCGCCGGCTCCGTCGCTGCGCTCCTTGAGCCGGCCTACGCGGGAGGGGTGGCGCTTTCGCGCGGGCAGGCCGGCTCAAGCCCGCAGGGCGGAGCCGGCGTGGGTTATCGCTGGCCCCTCGGACCTAGATCTCCACCTGCGCGCCGAGCTCGATCAGCCGGTTGCCGGGGATCTGGAAAAACGCCGTGGCCGGCAGCGCGTTGCGCAGCATGAAGGCGAACAGCTTGTCGCGCCACAGCGCCATGCCGGCGCGCTCGGTGGCCACGACCGTTTCGCGCGACAGGAAGAACGTGGTGTCCATCATGTCGAAGGTCAGCCCCTGGCGCGAACACCGCGACAGGGCCAGCGGGATGTTCGGGTCCTCGGCAAAGCCGAAGCGCAGCGTCAGCAGATGGAACTCGTTGTCCAGCGGCTCGATCTCGATGCGTTCCTCGGCCTGGGCAATGGGGGTTTCCAGCGTGTCCACCGTGAGCACCACGTTGCGCTCGTGCAGCACCTTGTTGTGCTTGAGGTTGTGCAGCAGGGCGTGCGGCACGGTTTCCGGGTTGGCGGTGAGGAAAACCGCCGTGCCCGGCACCCGGTGCGGCGGATGCTCGCTGATGCTGGCGATGAAGGCCTTCAGCGACAGGCCGTCGGCGTGCTTGATGCCGCGCAGCAGCAGTTCGCGGCCGCGGCGCCAGGTCACCAGGATCGTGAACACGCCGCCGCCGAGCACCAGCGGCAGCCAGCCGCCGTCGGGTACCTTGAGCGTGTTGGCGCCGAAGAAGCACAGGTCGATGGTGAGGAACACGATGCCGGCGATGGCCACGCGCCAGACGCTCCATTTCCACATCAGCCGCGCCACCACCAGGAACAGCGTGCTGTCGATGGCCATGGTGCCGGTCACGGCAATGC
>CAZBZD010000300.1:0-2151 GCA_964496295.1 uncultured Rhodanobacteraceae bacterium
GCGGCATCGGGAATCTGCTCGCGTGCCCAGTCGCGTGCCTCGTCGGGTACCGGGATGTCCCAGCGCACGTCCGTCTGTTCCAGCCCCAGCGGCTCCGCGAAACTGCCCAGCGCGTCCAGCACGTGCTGGCCGTGCTGCGCGGCGATGCGTTCGTTGATGAACAGGCCGTGCAGGTCCTTCGAGCGCGCGCGGTCGTAGCCGATGCGCCGGTCCGCGCGCACGGCCAGGCTGAGCAGGTTCGAGCGCAACGCCACCTGCATGTGCAGCAACGCGTCGAAGCGCCGTCCGGCCAGTTGCCGGCGCACGGCGCGCATCCCGGCCGGGCCCGCGCCCTTGTCGAAGGTGACGAACTCGACGCCGTCGATGTCGCCCACCAGTTTGCGTTCCAGCTTGCCGACGATCCAGGTCAACGCCGTGCCGGGCCAGGCCTGTTGCAGGGTGCGCACCAGCGGTACCACGTGGGTGACGTCGCCGATGGCGGAGGTGCGCAGCAGGCACAGCGAGGCGGGGGATCGGGACATGAGTTGCTAGACTATGCGGAAAACACGACAAGGCCGGTGATTGCCACGGGACGATGGACGCGCACATCCAAGCCAATACCGAAGGCACGATTCTGTTCGACGCCGATACCGTGCCACAAATCGACCATGCCTGGTTCGATCCGGCGCACTGGGAAAGCCTGGGCGCCTTGACCGGCCGGGGCGGCGGGCGCGCTTCGGCCTGCTTCATCGACAGCCCGGCCGGCGCCTGCGTGCTGCGCCATTATCACCGCGGCGGCATGGTCGCCGGCGTGCTCGGCGACCGCTACCTGTGGACGGGGCGCGACAATACCCGCTGTTTCGCCGAATTCCACCTGCTGGCGCGGATGCTCGAATGGCAGCTTCCGGTGCCCGAACCGCTGGCCGCGCGCTACTGCCGACGCGGTATCCATTACACCGCCGATCTCATCACCCGCCGCATCGAACGCGCGCGCACCCTGGCCGAATGCCTGTCCGCCGAATGCCTGTCCGCGGACCTGGCGGAAAGATGCGGCGCGCTGGTGGCGCGCTTTCATCGTCGCGGGGTCTGGCACGCCGACCTCAACGCGCACAACCTGCTGGTGGCGGACGAGGCCATCCACATGATCGATTTCGACCGCGGCCAGTTGCGTCGCCCGGCCCGCTCGTGGCGCGAGGCCAATCTGCAGCGCCTGCGCCGCTCGCTGCTGAAGCTGGGCGCGGGACGCAACGGCGAGGAAGTCTTCGAGCGGCAACTGTGGGTACCGCTGATGCAGGGCTACGCGCAGGCCATGGAGCGGGCTTCGTGAGCGCGCGCTGGGCATTGCGCCTGCTCGGCACCGGCGCAGCGCATGCCGTGGAGCTGGGCAACGCCTCGGCCGTGCTCGAGCGCGACGGCGAACCGCTGCTGATGATCGATTGCGGTCCCGACGGCCTGCACCGTTACCTGGATCATTACGGCGACGTACCGCCGGCGCTGTACATCACCCACACGCACATGGACCACGTCGGCGGCCTGGAAGAGCTGTTCCAGCGCACCTGGTTCGACGAGGCCCGGCGCGGGCGCGTCCGGCTGTACGCCCATGCCAACCTGCTGCCGTGGCTGCAGGGCCGGGTGGCCGATTATCCCGGCGTGCTGGCCGAGGGCGGCGTCAATTTCTGGGAAGCCTTCCGCCTGCTGCCGTGCTCGCGCGGCTTCTGGCATGCCGGCCAGTGGTTCGACGTGTTCGCGACGCGGCACCATCGTCCGGGTACTTCGTTCGGCCTGGCCTTGCCCGGCAGCTTCGTCTGGACCGGCGACACCCGGCCCATTCCCGAGGTGCTGGAAGTCCGTGCCGCGCATGGCGAGCTGGTGGCGCACGACTGCTCGCTGGTCGGCAACCCGTCGCACACCGGCGTCGACGACATCGAGCGCGAATACCCCGAGTCGTTGCGACGGCAACTGGTCCTGTACCACTACGGCAGCCAGGCCGACGGCGAAAAGCTGGCCGCACGCGGCTTCCGCGTCGCTCGGCCGGGCGAGGTATTCGACTTGCCGCCAGCCACGCCCCCGTCCGCCGACGCCGGCTGACACATGGTTTGATGCGCAGGGCGGGCACTGCCCGCCGTCATGGAGCGCGATGGCGGGCAGTGCCCGCCCTACGGTGTCGCGCAT
>CAZBZD010000301.1:0-2145 GCA_964496295.1 uncultured Rhodanobacteraceae bacterium
CCGCACTGGACCGCCTGCCACTGTCGCGCGAGCTGGTGACGATCAGGACGGATGTGGCATTGGAAGCGGGGCCGCAGGATCTTGCCTTCGCGGAGCCGGACGTCGAGGCGTTGCGGGGGTTGTACGAGAGGTACGAGTTCAAGGCGGCGTTGAAGGCTTTAGAGCCGGGACTCGGGACTCGGGACTCGGGACTCGGGGAGGCTAGCTCCGCGCAAGCCCCCGATTCACGCGCACCAACCGACCCCGACACTCGCAGCCTTGCGGAAAACTCCAAACCCACCGCCCCGAGTCCCGGGTCCCGAGTCCCGAGTCCCGACTACGAACTCGTCACGACCACCGAACAACTGCACAAATGGCGCAAGCATCTCGAAGCCGCCGAACTGATTTCCTTCGACACCGAAACCACCTCGCTCGACGCCATGCGCGCGCGCGTGGTCGGCGTGTCGCTGGCGGTCGAGCCCGGCCACGCCTGCTACATCCCGCTGGCGCACGACTACCCCGGCGCGCCGCAGCAGCTGGACCGCGACACGGTACTGTCGATGCTGAAACCGCTGCTGGAAGATCCGGACCGGCCCAAGCTGGCGCAGAACGCCAAGTACGACATCAACGTGCTCAGCCACGACGGCATCGTCGTGGACGGCGTGCGCCACGACACCATGCTCGAATCCTACGTGCTCGACGCCACCGCCTCGCGCCACGACATGGACACGCTGGCCAAGCGGCATCTGGACCACGACACCATCAAGTACGCCGATGTCGCCGGCAAGGGCGCCAAGCAGATTGCCTTTTCGCAGGTCGATCTGGACACCGCCTGCCGCTACGCCGCCGAGGACGCCGACATCACCCTGCGCCTGCACCACGCGCTGTGGCCGGAGCTGGAAAAATCCGGCAGGCGTCTTTCCGTCTACAACGACATCGAGATGCCGCTGGTGCCGGTGCTGGCGCGCATGGAACAACGCGGCGTGCTGGTGGACGTGAAGGCCCTGCGCAAGCAAAGCAGCGAGCTGGGCAAGCGCATGCAGGAGATCAAGCAGGAAGCGTGGAAAAGCGCCGGGCACGAGTTCAACCTCGACTCGCCCAAGCAGTTGCAGGCCATCCTGTTCGACGAGCTGGGCCTGCCGGCCAAGGTCAAGACGCCCAAGGGCGCGCCCTCGACCAACGAGGAAGCGCTCGACGCCATCGCCGACGAACACCCGCTGCCGCGTCTGGTCCTGGACTACCGCACCCTGGCCAAGCTGCGCTCCACCTACACCGAAAAACTGGCCGACATCGTCAACCCGGACACTGGCCGCGTGCACACCAGCTACCACCAGGGCGCGGTCGCCACCGGCCGCATTTCCTCGTCCGATCCCAACCTGCAGAACATCCCGGTGCGCACCGCCGAGGGCCGGCGCATCCGCCAGGCCTTCATCGCGCCGGAAGGCTCGAAGGTGCTGGCCGCCGACTACTCGCAGATCGAGCTGCGCATCATGGCGCACCTGTCCGGCGACGAAGGCTTGCGCAAGGCCTTCCGCGACGGCGCCGACATCCATCGTGCCACCGCCGCCGAGGTGTTCGGCGAAAAGCCCGACGAAGTCACCGCCAACCAGCGGCGCGCGGCCAAGGCCATCAACTTCGGCCTGATGTACGGCATGAGCGCGTTCGGCCTGGCGCGCAACCTCGGCATCGACCGCGGCGAGGCCGCCGACTACATCGCGCGCTACTTCGCACGCTATCCCGGCGTGCACGAATTCATGGAAACCACACGCGAGCAGGCGCGCCAGAACGGCTACGTGGAAACCCTGTTCGGCCGCCGCCTGTACCTGCCCAACCTCGCCTCGCGCAATCAGGCCCATCGCGCCGGCGCCGAGCGCGCGGCCATCAACGCACCCATGCAGGGCACCGCCGCCGACATCATCAAGCGCGCCATGCTCGCCGTCGACGCCTGGCTGCGCACCCGCGAAGACGCGCACATGCTGATGCAGGTGCACGACGAACTGGTGTTCGAGGTGCGCGCGGACGCCGTCGACGCCATCCGCGAGGGCGTGACCGAACGCATGCAGGGCGCGGCTGAACTTGCCGTGCCGCTGATCGTCGATGCGGGGGTCGGCGACAACTGGGACGAGGCGCATTGAGGTTCGGGACCCGGGACTCGGGACTCGGGAC
>CAZBZD010000302.1:0-2142 GCA_964496295.1 uncultured Rhodanobacteraceae bacterium
GCCTGGCGCAGCCTGGGCTGGCGCGACAAGCTGGAGGTTTTCGGCGGCCTGGTCGGCAGCATCTTCGAGCGCGAGGACATTGCCGAGGAAGACATCGAAAAGCTCAAGCAGGGCGACATGCTGGAAGGCGCCTTCAGCGAATTCGCGCAGAATTCGAAGTCGCTCTACCGCAGCCTCATCAGCGAGCGCGACCAGTTCATGGCCGCCCGCTTGCGCGGGTACGCCGCCGAACAGCCGGGCGTGCGGCGGGTGCTGGTGGTGATTGGCGCCGGCCATCTCAAGGGCGTGTGCGAGCAGTTGCGGCAGCAGCAGGACGATCCGGCGGAGGTCGGCGCCGAACTGGCCCGGGTGCCGCCGGGCGCGCGCTGGCCCAAGTGGCTGGCCCTCGGCCTGGTGCTGCTGGTGTTCGCCGCGATCGGCTACGCCTTCTACCGCAGCCCGGCCATGGGCAGCCAGGCGCTGCTGGTGTGGGTGCTGTGCACCGGCGGGCTGGCGGCCCTGGGCGCGCTGGCGTCCGGCGGCCATCCGTTGAGCATCCTCGCTTCGTTCGTCGTCGCGCCGCTGAAACCGTTCCGCCCGGGCATTCCTTCCGGCGCCGTGGGCGCGCTGGTCGAGGTGTGGGTGCGCCGCCCCCGCGTGGCGGATTTCGAGACCCTCCGCGACGATGTGTCGCACTGGCGCGGCTGGTGGAAAAACCGCGTGGCACGGGTATTCGTGTTATTCATGTTGGTCAACATCGGTACCATGATCGGCGAGTACATCGCCGGCATCCACATTCTGGGCAGCCTGTTCTGATGTGCGTCATGGCGTCCTTGTTCGGGGCCATGATGCGCAGGCTATAATCGATGCCCGAATACACCGGCCAGCCGGCCACCCAGCGGGGACCCATCGATGACGCGATCGCTACTGCTTGCTGTTCTGTCCGCCGTGCTGATCTTCAGCTTCGGTACCGCGCACGCCCAGAGTTACAAGAAGCTCAAGGGCAACAAGAAAGCCGGTCGCACCTTCGTCTACACCTGCGCGGGCTGCCACGGCGTGCCGGGCTACCAGAACGCCTACCCCACCTACCACGTGCCGCGCATCGCCGGCCAGAACGAGCAATACCTCGTGCAGGCGCTGCACGAGTACAAGGAGGGGATCCGCAAGCATCCGACGATGAACGCGCAGGCCGAAAGCATGACCGACCAGGACATCGCCAACATCGCGGCCTACCTGTCCAGCCTGAAGCCCAACGACAACTGAGCCGAGCGAGGAACGAGCATGAAAAACGCAATCACGCTTTCGCTGCTGGCCGCCTCGCTGGCGTTCGCGTCCACGGCCGCCCTGGCCGGCGGCGACCCGGTCGCGGGGGCGAAAAAATCCGTCCCCTGCCAGGCCTGCCACGGCAAGCACGGCATCGCCGTGGCGCCGCAGTACCCCGACCTGGCCGGCCAGTACGCCGACTACATGGTGCAGGTGCTGCACGAGTACAAGGACGGCCAGCGCCAGAACGCGATCATGAAGGGCTTTGCCTCGCAGCTTTCCGACCAGGACATGAAGGACATCTCGGCCTACTTCGCGCAGCAGGAAAAATCGCCGCTGGACGACCTCAAGGGCCACATCCAGGGCGACAACTGACACCGGCGTCGCCGGCCGGCAACACGGAAAAGCCCGGCAATGCCGGGTTTTTTCATGCTCCGGAATTCCGGGACGCCGCCTCGCCGTTCGTCGTTCCCGCGCAGGCGGACGGTCGGGCCCCGGGGATCGCGTCGCGACCTCTTTGACTTTTTCGCCACGAAGGCCGACGCTCCCCGTTTTCCCGATGCAAGGAACCTCCCCATGACTTTCGACGAACTGGCGACCGGCCACTGCCAACCCCGCAAGGGCGACGCCGACGCGCTCGATGCGGCATCCATCCGGCAACTGCTCGACGTGCTGACCGGGTGGGAACTGGTCGAGGACGGCAAGGCCATCGCGCGCGACTTCCCGTTCAAGGACTTCCGCCACACGCTGGGTTTCATCAACGCCGTCGGCTTCATGGCCAACCGCGAAGACCACCACCCCGACCTCGAGGCCGGCTACGGCCATTGCCGCGTCCGCTGGTCGACCCACGACGTCGGCGGCCTGTCGATGAACGATTTCATCTGCGCCGCGCGCGTGGAA
>CAZBZD010000303.1:0-2141 GCA_964496295.1 uncultured Rhodanobacteraceae bacterium
ATCTTCGGCAAAAAATCAGGCGCCTGACTGCGCCACTGCAGCCGGCGCCTTCGGGCGCCGGTTTTTTCCTGCCTCGAAGTTCTTTTCCGGGTCTCGCCGGACCGTCGCGGCTGAAGCCGGGATTTCGACACTCCGGATGAACAGACCCGCCGGAGATCGCACCTAGCGCATCAGGCGCCGGCGCGGCTTGATCGGGAACTTGCCGCGCCAGTACTCGATCAGCAGAAAGCCGCCCAGCATGCCGCCGAGATGCGCGAAATGCGCCACGCCGGCCTGCGTGCCGGTCACGCCCAGGACCAGCTCGATCACGCCGTAACCGGTCACGAACAACCACGCCGGCATCGGGATCGGCGGAATGATGAGCATGAGGCGCTCGTGCGGGAACATCATGCCGAAGGCCAGCAACACGCCGAAGATGGCGCCCGAGGCGCCGATCGTGGGATAGAACCCGCCGGTGAAAAACAGCACCACCAGCTCATGGCAGATGCCGGCCACGACCAGGCACACGAAATAGTAGATCAGGAATTCGCGCTGCCCGAGCAGGCGCTCGATGGGGCCGCCGAACATCCACAGCGCGAACATGTTGAACAGGATGTGGGTGAAACCGCCGTGCATGAAGGCGTAGGTCACCAGTTGCCAGACCTGGAAGCCCACCATGGCCACGCCGTCCGGCGTCATCACCGGATGCGCCGCACCCCACGGCCACAAGGCGAAATGCACCGTCAGGAACGGATAGAACAGCTGCTGCAACAGGAAAACCGCCACGTTGGCGATCAGCAGGGCGCGCGTGGCGGGAGGCAGGTCAAAAGGCATGGCAAGTCCAGTCGGGTCGGCCGATGCCTCCCACTCTGGAGACAACGGACGCAAACCACAAGTTCAGGCGGGCGCCATCAGCCCCGCGCCACCTCGACCAGCCGTCGCGCACCGGCAAAATGGCTCGACCAGTAGGGGTTGTGCAGGCTGTCCACCTGCACGACCTCGCCGCTGTTGGGCGCGTTGAGGAAGCGCCCGTGGTCGATGTAGATGCCCACGTGCGTGATGCTGCGGCCGTTGGTGCGGAAAAACACCAGGTCGCCCGGTTCGAGCTGGTCGCGCGGCACCTGCCTGCCGCGGTCGAACTGCAGCCGTGCGCGATGCGGAAGCAGCACGCCCAGGGCATGCTCGAACACGTAACGCACCAGGCCGCTGCAATCGAAGCCGCGGTCCGGGTCGTGCCCGCCCCAGCGGTACGGGATGCCGCGCAGGTTCCAGGCCAGGGTCAGCAGCATGTCGGCAACCGCGGCCCGGCTCATGCGCACGTCGGGCGCGGACCGGGTGGACAGGTCCATGCGCTCGGCCGGCATCAGCCGCGGCGCGGGGGACGGCATGGTTGCCGCCGCGGGAACCGCCGCCATGGCCGGCGAAGCGGCAAGCACGCATGCGATGGCCGTCGCGGCGACGGCAGCCAGTCGTCTCGAACCCATGCGGGAATCCTGTTCTCGGAATGACAAGGTCGCCGCCTGCGCCCGGCGACCGCGTTGGCGCCACACCTTATCAACTCCGGACTTTCGGGGCGTTTCGATTTCGTTAAGAAAAAAGTGCACGAAACTGAAAATGCCAACTCAGGCATCTTCGCGCTCGCCGAACAGTCCACGACCGATGCGGATTTCGGTACTGCCTTCGGCGATGGCCAGGGCATAGTCGTTGCTCATGCCCATCGACAGGCGCGGCAGGTCGAAACCGTCCTCGCGGGCCCGGTCGCGCAGCTCGCGCAACCGGCGGAAACAGGCGCGCACGGCCTGCGCGTCGTCCGAATGCACGGCCATGGTCATCAGGCCGCGCACGCGCAGGCTGGGATACGCGCGCAGTTCGTGCAGGAAACCCGGCAGGGCATCCGCCGGCAGGCCGTGCTTGCTTTCCTCCGGCGAGGTCTTGACCTCGACCAGCACGTCGATGGCGCGGCCTTCGTGCTGCAGGCGCCGATCCAGCGCCGCGGCCAGTTCCGGGCGATCCAGCGACTGCACCTCGCTGGCCAGGCGTGCCACGTCCTTGGCCTTGTTGGTCTGCAAGTGGCCGATGGCGACCCACTGGATGCCGCTGCCGGCCAATTCGGTCTGCTTCTGGCGGATTTCCTGCACGCGGTTTTCGCCGAAGCGGGTCAG
>CAZBZD010000304.1:0-2141 GCA_964496295.1 uncultured Rhodanobacteraceae bacterium
CACGACGCCCACCGCACGCAGAAGCGCAAGGGCACCGACATCCCCTACATCGCGCACCCGATGGCCGTGGCGGCGCTGGTGCTGGAATACGGCGGCAGCGAGACCCAGGCCATGGGCGCGTTGCTGCACGATGCCATCGAGGACGGTGGGGAGGATTACGACAACCGCATCGGCGAGGCCTTCGGGGCCGACGTGCTGGAGATCGTGCGCGATTGCACCGACGGCACGGCCGAGGCCAAGGCGGCGGCCACCACGCCCGAAGCCAGGCGCGCCGCGTGGAAGGCGCGCAAGCTGGCGTACCTGGAACACCTCGAGGCCAAGCCCGCGACGGCGCCGTCGCTGCTGGTGTCGGCCTGCGACAAGCTGCACAACGCGCGCGCCATCGTCGCCGACCTGCATGCCGTGGGCGACAAGGTGTTCGAGCGCTTCAAGACGGGCCGCGAGGGCACGTTGTGGTACTACGGCGAACTGGCGCGGATCTTCCGGGACAAGGGCGTGGCGCCGGCCGCCAGCCTGGCGCGCGCGGTCGACGCCATGCGACACCTGGCCAGCACCCCGCCGGCTCCGCCTTCGGCTTGAGCCGGCCTGCGCACCCGGTATCCGTCACCCGCAGGCCGGATCGAGGAGCGTAGCGACGGATCCGGCGCCGAAGCCCGCACTTCGCGCAATGCCCCACCGCACCTTGACGCAGGTCAATCAAAACCGCGGGCATCGTGCTAGCTTGATCCCGAGGCCCCGATGCGCATGCCGTCATGTCATCCCCGGGGCCAGCCAGCGGCGGCATGCGCGACTTGCGTCGAACCGGGAGGTTGTTGCCATGATCTCGTCCCATCCCCACGTACTGGTGGCTTCCGTCCAGCGTCACGACGCCGGTGCGGTGGTCGTCGAGCGCAAGTCCGCGCAGGCACCCGTGCTGTTCGGCGAGGCGCGCATCGACGAAGTGGTGCTGCAGAGCTTTCCGGCCAGCGACCCGCCGGCCTGGAACATGGGTGTCGCCGATCCGGACGCCTGGCGCTGAATGGGCCGGGGTCCGCCCCGCACTGCCTTCGACACGCCTTTTCGCGGCAGCCTGCAGGGCGGGCCCCGCGAAGCAGGCCGGACGAAGGGCGTCGGACCGGGGTGTTCGTTGCGGAAGCGTCAGCCCTGCTTCGTGCCTTCGGCGATGCGGTCGCCGACTTCCTTGTCGATGTGGCGCCAGTAGTCGATGGCGCGCGCCAGCACCTTTTCCGAGACGCCGTTCCCGAGGTGCCCGACGACGTTGCCGACCAGCCGGTCGCGCGCGGCGTCGTCCATCACCTCGCGCACCAGCGTGTGCGCCTGGCCCCAGTCGTCGTCCTCGGCATGCAGGGTGCAGGCCTTGCGCACCATGTCGCCGTCGGCGTGCCACAGGCCGGCGTCGTCGGTGCGTGACGGGTCGGCCCTGGGGCCACCGCAGGAGTTGGGCGCGTAGACCGGATCGGAGACGTTGTCGGTGCGTCCGGCGCCGTCCTTGCTGTAGCTGTGCACCGGCGATTTGGGCCGGTTCACGGGAATCTGGCGGTAGTTGACGCCGAGGCGCGCGCGGTGCGCGTCGGAGTAGGAAAAGCCGCGCGCCAGCAGCATCCTGTCGGGCGACAGCCCGGTGCCGGGCACCAGGTTGTTGGGCTCGAACGCGGCCTGCTCGATTTCGGTGTGGAAATCGGTGACGTTGCGATCCAGCGTGAGCCTGCCGACCTCGATCAGCGGATAGTCGCCGTGCGGCCACACCTTGGTCAGGTCGAAGGGGTTGAAGCGGTAGTCGCGTGCTTCCTCGTAGGGCATGACCTGCACCTTCAGCGTCCAGCTCGGGAAGTCGCCGTTCCTGATGGCGTTGAACAGGTCGCGGCGATGGCAGTCGGCATCGGTCCCGGCCAGGCGGTCGGCTTCTTCCTGGGTCAGGCACTCGACGCCCTGGTCGGAGATGAAGTGGTACTTGACCCAGAACTTTTCGCCCTCGGCGTTGATCCACATGTAGGTGTGGCTGGAGTAGCCCTGCATGTGGCGCCAGGTCCGGGGATGCCGCGGTCGCCCATCAGCCAGGCGACCTGGTGCGCGCTTTCCGGCGACAGGGTCCAGAAATCCCATTGCATGTCGTTGTCGCGCAGGCCGTTGTCGGCGCGGCG
>CAZBZD010000305.1:0-2139 GCA_964496295.1 uncultured Rhodanobacteraceae bacterium
AGTTGTGGCGCTTCCGCCACATGAAGGCGGTCGAGCGCATCATCGGCTACCGCCATGGCACCGGCGGCTCCTCGGGCGTGGGCTTCCTGAAGAAGGCGCTGGAGCTGACCTTCTTCCCCGAGCTGCTGGAAGTGCGCACGGTGCTGAAGTAGGCAAGGAACCGCCGGTCATGAGGGCTTCCTGTAGGAGCCAGCCCTGCTGGCTCCTTGTACGTTGGGAATCACCGGTGAGGCGGTTATCTTCACCGGTGTTTTCGGGGAAGCCGTTCGCCCTGAGGTATCGAAGGGCAGTCCCCAAGTTTCCCGCGCCGTTCATGCTTCGATACCTCACCACGAACGGAAATAGGTCCTGGCTGGAATGGGAAGAGGCGGTCAGGTTCCGCTTTCCGTGAGCGCTTCGGGGGCGATGCCCAGTTCGCGGGGCAGGGCGGCCAGGCCGATCGGCGTGGGGACCAGCGCGCGCCGGTGTTTGCCTGCGCGCAGCCAGTCGACGCGTTCGACCAGGCCATGCGTCAGTTCACGACCGAGCGGCCCACCGACGTGGTGGCGACGTTCCGTCCAGTCCAGGCACAGGCGACCGGACAGGGTCGCGGGCGTGTCGTCGGCCAGGATGCCCAGGCGCTGCAGGGCCATGTGGCCGTCCGGGCTGAGCCGGTAGCTGTCGCCGTCCAGGCGCAACCATTCGCGTTCGAACAAGGCTTCGCGCAGGGCCACGCCGAGGCGGCCGGCCAGGTGGTGGTAGCACAGGCGTGCGCGCCACAGCGACGGGTCGCCATGGCGGCGGCGTTGCGCTGGCCGGGGCATCATTCCGGCCATGGTTTCCAGGGCGGCGGCGACTTCCGCGCTGGCCAGCCGGTAGTAGCGGTGCCGTCCCTGGCGTTCGACGACGACGAAGCCTTCGTCGACCAGTCGCGCCAGATGCGCGCTGGCGGCCGATGCGCCGATGCCCGCCGCCTGGGCCAGTTCGCCCGCGGGCAGGGCGACGCCGTCCATCAGCGCGGCCAGCATGGTCGCGCGGCTGGGGTCGGCCAGTGCCGCGGCCGGTTTGAACAGGTGTTCGGGCCAGATTGCCTTGCGCATGCGTCCAGTGTAGGCGCATGCGTGGCCGCATGTTTCGCTGCGTGGCGAAACATGACTGCCGCATGGCCGGCCACACTGGTTGCATGCAAAGCATCGTCATCCAACCTTCCATCCTTTATTTCGGCACCCCGGTGGTGTTGGTGACCACCGTGCAGGCGGACGGCTCGGCGAACATCTCGCCGATGTCCTCGGCCTGGGCGCTGGGCGACCGCGTGGTGCTGGGAGTGTCCGCGCGCAGCCAGTGCGCGGCCAATCTGCGGCGCCTGGGCGAGTGCGTGGTCAACTTGCCCGACGCATCGTTGTGGCGGAGCGTCGAGGCCATCGCCGACACCACCGGCAGCGATCCGGTGCCCGGATACAAGCGGGCCATGGGCTATCGCTTCGAACCCGACAAGTTCGCCCGCGCGGGATTGACCGCCGAGCCGTCGCAGCTCGTGGCGCCGCCGCGCATCGCCGAGTGTCCATTGCAACTGGAGGCGCGCGTGGTGGCCATGCACGGGTGCGGCGACGATCCGGCCGGCGGGGCGTTGATCGTCGAGACCCGCGTCGAACGCGTGCATGCGCATGCCGCCATCGTGTTGCCGGGAACGCAGCACGTCGATACCGCGGCCTGGTCGCCGCTGCTGTACGTGTTCCGCCACTACGTCGGCGGCGGCCGGCGGCTGGGCAGCAATTTCAGGGCGGAGGCGTGAGTGGCGGTTTGCTCCGGCGCCTCATTCCCCGTTGTCGGGGCCGGATACCGGTGAAAGCTTGTCCAGGATGTGGATCAGCATGGTCCGCTCCTGGTCGCTCAGCCGGGCCAGCAGGTCGCGTTCGTGCTGGCGTGCCAGGGGCGCCACGACGTCGTGGATCTTCCAGCCGGCCTCGGTGAGGTGCAGGACCGAACGGCGGCGGTCGTCGTCGTGGGTGTCGCGGCTGACGCGGCCGGCGGCGACCAGGCGGGCGAGCGCGCGGCTTACGGCGACCTTGTCCATCAGGGTGCGTTCGGCAACCTCGCGCGCGGCCGACGCCGGGAAGCGCGCCAGGATGGCCATCACCCGCCACTCGGTCATGGTCAGGA
>CAZBZD010000306.1:0-2101 GCA_964496295.1 uncultured Rhodanobacteraceae bacterium
CTGTCGCCGTCGACCGAACCGAAGTTGCCCTGGCCGTCGACCAGCATGTAGCGCAGCGAGAACGGCTGCGCCAGGCGCACGATGGCGTCGTACACGGACGAATCGCCGTGCGGATGGTATTTGCCGATGACGTCGCCGACCACGCGGGCGGATTTCTTGTGCGCCTTGTTCCAGCTGTTGCCCAGCTCGTTCATGGCGTAGAGCACGCGGCGATGGACCGGCTTCAGGCCGTCACGCACGTCCGGGAGGGCGCGCCCCACGATCACGCTCATGGCGTAATCGAGGTAGCTTTGACGCATTTCGTCTTCGATGTTGACGCGTATGACTTCTTTGGCCAGTTCTGCCATCTGGACAATCCTTGAGCAAACCATCGGGAGCCCCTGACCGCCGCCGTCGCGGCCGGTCACGGAGCCTGCTGACACAACCGCTCGATTATATCACAGACGGCCCGCAAAAGCCCGTATTTTGTCATTCAAAAACAATGACTTAAGAGGGTTTTTCCGGCCTTGCGAAAACCACCGCGCGGGCTGCGCAGAAATTGACCACCGCGGCCGCCGCCGAGCCCGCCGCCACGCCCAGCACCGGCCACTGGCGGACCGTGGCCACGCAGGCCACCAGCACCGCGTAGATGGCGTAATTGAGCAGCGCGCCGCCGCCCATCACGCCCACCCAGCGCGACCATTCGGCCCCGGCGCGCAGGTGCCGGCGATGCGCGAAGGTGAAGCTGCGGTTCCAGGCCCAGGTCACGCTGGCCGCCACCAGGAACGACAGCACGCGCGCCAGGTACGGATTCCACCCGGCCCGGCGCACCAGCAGGTGCACGATGCCGGCATCGACGATGAAGCCGATGACGCCGCCGATGGCAAACAGGACGACCTGGCGAGCGAGTTTCATGCGCCGGAAAACATCGCGCGCATGGCGTCGGCATCCGGCGCCTCGATCACGCCGCGTTCGGTGACGAGGGCGTCGATCAGCTCGGCCGGCACCACGTCGAACACCGGGTTCCAGGCCTCGGCGCCCTCGACGACCGTGCGTTTGCCGGCGTAATGCAGCAGTTCGCCCGGATCGCGCAATTCGATGGCGATGGCGTCACCGTTCGGCGTGGCCATGTCCACGGTCGAGGACGGCGCCACCACCATGAACTTCACGCCGTGGTGGCGCGCGGCGATGGCCAGCTGGTAGCTGCCGATCTTGTTGGCGGTATCGCCGTTGGCGGCGATGCGGTCGGCGCCGATCACGACCCAGTCGACCTGCCCGCTCTGCATCAAATGGGCGGCGGCCGAATCGGCGATCAGCCTGGCCGGGATGCCATCGCGCACCAGCTCCCACATGGTCAGGCGCGCGCCCTGCAGCCAGGGCCGCGTCTCGCCGGCGAACACGTGGGTGATGCGGCCCTGGCGGAAGCCGGTGCGGATCACGCCGAGCGCGGTGCCGAAGCCGGCCGTGGCCAGCGAACCGGTGTTGCAATGGGTGAGCACGCCGCTGCCGGGCGCGATCAGCGCCGCGCCCAGTTCGCCCATGCGGTGGTTGGCGGCCAGGTCTTCGTCTTGCATGGCTTGCGCCTCGCGCTCCAGCGCATCCGCGCCGGCGTCGGCACGGGCGGCCATGCGGTCCAGTGCCCACATCAGGTTGACGGCGGTGGGACGCGCCGCGCGCAGTCGCGCCAGCACCGGCGGCAAGTCCATGCCCTGCCGCGCCGCCAGCACCACGGCCCATGCCGCCGCGATGCCGATCGCGGGAGCGCCGCGCACGGCCAGCCCGCGGATCGCCGTTTCGACGTCGTCGGGATGGCGGCAATCCAGCCAGATTTCCTCCATCGGCAGGCGGCGCTGGTCGAGCAGGCGCAGGCGGTCGCCCTGCCATTGCACGGCGCGGATGCTGTCGTGGGTGTCGGGATGGGTTTCCATTTGGGCATTATCGCGTAGGTGTCTGTCGATGTGGCGGGTTGTCGGCCTTCAATGGGGTGTTTCGCCTGCGGCGGGTATCGCGCCCTGCGGGTGCGCTCCCGGGTTCCGGGGTTTTTCCGAAGGGCCTGATCCTCCACCCGTCCGCCCCTGTCTGAAGGAGGAGGCAGCAGCGCTGCGCGCGGCCCGCTTCGCGA
>CAZBZD010000307.1:0-2092 GCA_964496295.1 uncultured Rhodanobacteraceae bacterium
TGGCGACCCTGCCGGGCCTGGACGGGCGCAAGATGTCCAAGAGCTACGACAACACCATCCCGTTGTTCGAGGGCGGCGGCAAGCGCATGCGCGAGGCGATCATGCGCATCGTCACCGACTCGCGCGAGCCGGGCGAACCCAAGGACCCGGATGCCTCGTCCCTGTTTGCCATCTACAAGGCCTTCGCCGGTGCCGGGGAGGCCGGGGCGTTCCGGCGGCAGCTCGAAGGCGGCATGGCCTGGGGCGAAGCCAAGCAGGCGCTGTACGAGCGCATCGAGAGCGAAGTGGCGCCCATGCGCGACACCTACGACAGGCTGATGGCGCACCCGGACGACATCGAGGACGTTCTCCGTGCCGGCGCGGCCAAGGCGCGCGCCAGTGCCACGCCGCTGCTGGAAACCCTGCGCGAGGCCGTCGGCCTGGGCCGGGGCAAGGTGAAACAGGCGGCCAGGGCGGGCGGAAAGAAGCGCAAGGGCGGCAAGACCGCGCGCGTGGTCAGCTTCCGCGACGCGGACGGCAGCTTCCGTTTCCGCCTGCTGGCAGCCAACGGCGACCAGCTTGCGCTGTCGGTGGCGCATGCCGATCCCAAGGCCGCCGGCATGGCTTCGCGACGCCTGCTGGCCTCGGCGGCGAGCGTCGAAACCCGCGAAGACGGCGGCCGCCTCGCCGTGGTGCTGGGGGAGGAGGTGCTGGCCCATGCCGCGGACGCGACGGCCGCCGGTCGCATCGGCGCCGAACTCGAGGCGCTGGCGGCCGCGCGGGAGGCGTGATGCGCTACCTGTCGCTGCTGCTGATGGGGCCGTGGCTGCTGATCCTGGCCTGGGCCTACTGGGCGTACCCGAAGTCCCTGCCGCGCACCCGCGGCCGGCGCCTGTTCGATCTTGTCGCGCTGGTCCTGGCGGCATGGGCCACGGTCTGGCTTGCCGGGGCCGGCTACGACGGTTTCGAAGGCGTCAAGGTGGACGAGCTGGGCGTGCGCAGCGGCGCCATCTGGCAGCAGGTGGCGCCGATCCTGTATGCCTACGGCGGCTTTTCCGGCGTGTTGATACCGGCGGCGCTGTTGCGTCACTGGCTGTGGAAAAGGGACGCGCAGGAAGCTGCATGAGCAGCACGCGGTGCAAATCGTGCCATTGGTCATGCTGAACATTCCGGTGGGGACAGGCATCCCGGCAGGTGCGGGCGGAGACTTCCGGCTGCATGATGTCCCCCCGTCGAGAGTTCCCCGCATGCGTTTCTGCCATCTTGTCTTTCTTGCCCTGCTGCTGTCGTTGCCGGCGCGTGCCGCGAGCGTGCACATCGACGGCCGCATCGAGCCGGGCGAATGGCAGGGCGCGCGCCACGTCACGGTTTTCGTCCAGACCCAGCCGATGACCGGCGATGCCGCCACGTGGCCCACCGAAGCGTGGATCCTGGCCACCCCGGAAGGCCTGGCCGTGGCTTTCCGCAACACCCAGCCGCCCGGCGTGCCGCGCACGCTGCAGAAGGTGCAGCGCGATTTCGAGGAGCCGGTCGACCGCAACAACCTGATCGTCGATTTCAACGGCGACGGCCATGTCGGCTACAACTTCACCATCAGCTCCACCGGCGGCATCTACGATGCGGTGGTGACCCAGCAGACCCGTTTCGACAAGGACTGGGACGGCCTGTGGCAGCACGCGGCGAGCCGCGACGCGCAGGGCTGGACGACGGAGTTCCTGATCCCGTGGTCGATCGCGCCGATGCACAGGGCGACGGGTGGCAAGCGCACCATCGGCATCTATCTCGACCGCGTGGTCGGCTCCAGCGGCGAGCGCGATGCCTGGCCGGACGCGAGCTTCCGGCGTCCGCGCTTCCTGTCCGAGTTCGAGCGCGTCGAGGTGCCGGCCTACAGCCAGTCGCAGTTCGCGATCACGCCCTACGTGTCGGCCCTGTACGACAACGTGCGCCATCGCAGCCACATGCGCGAGGGGGTGGACATCTTCTGGAAGCCGAACGGCCAGTTCCAGTTGACGGCCACGCTGAACCCGGACTTCGGGCAGGTGGAAAGCGACGACCTGGTGGTCAATTTCAGCGCCACCGAAACCTACTTCAGCGACAAGCGGCCGTTCTTCAC
>CAZBZD010000308.1:0-2090 GCA_964496295.1 uncultured Rhodanobacteraceae bacterium
CTGCTGTACGGCATCCCGCGCGTGATCGTCGGCGAGAACCGCAGTTTTTCCGGCGAGGAGGACCTGCTGCGCTCGCGTGGCGTCGAGGTCGACGTGCTGCAGGACGAAACCTGCATCGCGCTGATGCGCGAGTTCATGACGCGGCACGCCGATGTCTGGAACGAGGACATCGGCGAGTAGGCGTCACCGCCGAGCGGCTCCGCCCGGTTGCTCGGATCCGTCATGAGAAGGCCGTTGCCGTGCGTTGCGGCGCGATGTGCCTGAGCCGGCTCTCGAGCGCGAACACGTGCGCATCCCGCGCACCCAGTTCGCGCAGCGAATCGGCCAGCTTGAGCAGGTATTCGCTGTTGGGGCCGCTGGGCCCGGACGAGTCCGCGATGTGCCGCGCGATGGCATGCTCGCTGGCCGGCCCGAGCCAGGCCTCGTTGTCCGCCGTGGCGATGTAGACCAGGCCTTCGACCTGGCTGGCGTCGCCGAAGTGCAGCGGCGTGGTGAAACGCAGGTAGCCGTTCTTTTCGCGCACGTCCAGTTGCCCGAAGGTCGAGGGAGCCACCCGATAGGCCATGCCCACGCATTCGGCGCCGTCTTCGCGGACCAGCGTGGCCACGCGGCCGGGGCGGTCGGGCGTGCCGCGATGATCGTGCGAGCCCTGCCAGAAGCGTCGCGCCCAGCCGCGGATGCTTGCCGGCCTGCGCTCGAGATAGGGAAAGCCGGTCTTGTAGATCAGCGAGCCGTAGCCGAACAGCCAGACGCTGTCCTTGCCGCGGAAATCCTGGCGCGTGCGATTGGTGGCGATGGTGTCGAGGGACATGGACGTCCTGCGTGCCGGTGTCGATGCATCGCCATGGTAGAGGGCCGCTTCCCCGGGGGGAAATATCCGAAGTCCATCCCTTCATGCCGTGGCGCCATGAGGCCGGGTGCGGATGGAGGACGAGGAAACGGCGGCGTGTGTCGGCAATCTTTACAAAGTGATGCCGGAGAGCGTGGAGTTGCTAGCTTATGCTGTTGATTGCACGAAGCATTTTCATGCTGGCACGGGGGTTGCTTTTGGTTCATCCCGGAACCGCAGGGTGTTCCCAACTCGATGAAGCACAAGGAGACAAGCATGAAAAGGCTGCACCAACACGTTTTCGGAACACTGGCATTCGTTGCCGGGGCATTGATGGCATGCACGGCGGGTGCCACGACATGCGTCGGCAATTGCGGCACGAGCGGCGCCGATGGCGTGGTGACGCTGCCCCCGAACGGGGCCAGCTCGTATCAATGGATTTCCACCGACGACGGCACCGATGGCGTGGGCGGGCTCCCCGGCGGTGCGCTGGGTGACGAAACCAACGGCTCCACGCTGGCCACGACGCAGTTTTCCGCCACGTCGGGCACGCTCCTGGATTTCTATTTCAACTACGTGACTTCGGACGGCGCCGACTATGCGGATTACGCCTGGGCCGGGCTGTTCGATTCGTCCGACAATCTGGTCAGCCTGTTGTTCACGGCCCGCACCAAGCCCAGCGGCAGCATCGTGCCCGGACAGGGCATGCCGCCGGTGAACGCCGCGCTGACGCCTTCCCCGGTACTGATCATCGGCGGAGCGCCGATCTGGTCGCCGCTCGGCGGTGGCTCGGGGGATTGCTGGGACACGGGCTGCGGCTACACTGGCTGGATCAATGCCGATTACACGATCGCGGCGGCCGGTGACTATTACCTCAAGATCGGGGTCACCAACTGGGGCGACGAAGACTACAACAGCGGACTGGCAATGGCCGGCGTCACCGTGGGTGGCGTTCCCGTTCCCACCGGCGTGCCGGAGCCGGCATCGCTGGGCATGTTCGGACTGGGCGTCCTGTTGGCGGGCCTGCTCGTGGGCCTGCGCCGGCGTCGCGCCTTCCGGCCCGGTCAACTTTGACCCGACTGCAAGCAACCCCCGGCAGCGGGGGTTGCTTCAGCCTGCCGGCGGACCCCGCTCTTGCGGGGTTCGCCGGTTTTTTTTGCAGGGCGGCTCAGGCCACCTTCTTTTTGGCCAGCCGCAGCCAGGTGTCGATGACGGTATCCGGGTTCAGCGACACCGACTCGATGCCCTGTTCCATCAGCCA
>CAZBZD010000309.1:0-2090 GCA_964496295.1 uncultured Rhodanobacteraceae bacterium
CTGGCTGTTCGACGACTACCCCAACATCGTCGACAACCCCGGCATCCAGATCCACCAGGCCGACATTTCCACCCTGACCCGGGCCGCGCTGTCCTCGCCGTCGAGCGAATTCAAGCGCCCGCTGGCGTCGCTGAGCTTTGCCCTCAACTACCTCGCCAGCGGCTTCGATCCGTTCTGGTGGAAGGTGACCAACGTCGTCATCCATCTCGTCAACGGCCTGCTGGTGTTCCTGCTGGCACGGATGCTGCTGGCGCTGGGCTTGCCCGCCATCCGCAGGGCGGACACTGCCCGCCGTGGGGGCATCGACGGCGGGCCATGCCCGCCCTACGCGGAAAATTCGACCCATTTCGACGGCGGGGCAGATCCTTCACGTAGGGCGGGCACTGCCCGCCATGAAAGGCCCGACGGAGCACCAAACCCTCCCGATGCAGGAAACGACACGCCGCACCCGGTCACCGCACACGGCATGGACGCGCGCCACGTCGGCATCGTTGCCGCCCTGATCGCGGGCGGCTGGATGCTGCTGCCGATCAACCTCACCGCCGTGCTCTACGTGGTGCAGCGCATGGAAAGCATGGCCAACGCCTTCGTGCTGCTGGGCCTGCTCGGCTACGTGGTCTCGCGCCGGCACATGCTGGCCGGCACGGGCAGCTACCGGGCCGGATTCGCCTGGGTCGTCGCCAGCCTGGTGGTACCCACGGCACTCGGCTTCACCGCCAAGGAAACGGCCGTGATGCTGCCCCTGTACGCCTTTCTGGTCGAACTTGTCCTGTTCCGCTTCGCAGGCCCCGGCCGCAAGGGCATCGACAAGCCGGTGGCCGGCCTGTACGTGCTGATCCTGCTGCTGCCGCTGGTCGTCGGCCTGGCCTGGCAATTGCCCGAAGTATTGCGCGCCAGCCGCTGGGCCAGACGCGATTTCGACCTGCACACGCGCCTGCTGAGCGAGGCGCGCATCGTCAGCGGCTACATCCGCTGGACGCTGCTGCCCACGCCGGATGCGCTGTCGTTCTACCACGACGGCTACCCCATCTCGACCAGCCTGTTCAAACCCTGGACCACGCTGCCGTGCATCCTCCTGGTTGCCGCGCTGCTGGCGCTGGCCTGGTGGCTGCGCAAACGCGCGCCGCTGGCCTCGCTGGGCATCCTGCTCTACTTCGGCTGCCACACCCTCACCGGCACCATCCTGCCGCTGGAACTGGTGTACGAGCACCGCAACTACTTCGCCAGCTTCGGCCTGCTGCTGGCCGTCATCCCGTTCCTCGCCGCGCCCTCCGCCACATCGGGTAGGGCGGGCACTGCCCGCCAACAAGTCACAAGCGAGCCAAAACCTCCGCGGCGGGCAGTGCCCGCCCTACCTTTGGCCCTGCCGCGCCACGTGCTGCTGGGCGGCCTGCTGCTGCTGTGGACCATCCTCACCGCCATCACCGCCTACGCCTGGGGCAACCCCCTGCGCCTGGCCGAGACCCTGGCCGCACGCGCCCCCGCCTCGCCGCGCGCGCAGTACGAACTGGGCCGCACCTACATCATCTACTCGCACTACGACCCCGACTCCATCTTCACCCGCCTGGCCTACGCGCCGCTGGAACGCGCCGCCGCGCTGCCGCACTCGTCGATCCTGCCCGAGCAGGCGCTGATCTTCATGAACTCGCGCATGCACCGCCCCGTCAAGGATGCCTGGTGGAACAGCATGATCGCCAAGCTCAAGGCGCACGAACCCGGCGTGCAGGACGAAAGCTCGCTCGCCGCGCTGACCCAGTGCGCGCGCGAAGGCGGCTGCGACCTGCCCAGGCGCCGCATGGTGCAGGCCTTCCTCGCTGCCCTGAGCCACCCGGGCCCCAGTTCCCGCCTGCTGGCCACCTACGGCGACTACGCCTGGAACGTGCTCGACGACCACGCCCTGGGCGTGCGCGTCACCGCCGAGGCCGTCAAGCACGACCCCGGCGAGCCCGCCTACCACATCACCCTCGCCCGCATGCTCGCCGCGCTGGGCCGCTACAAGGAAGCCCGCGAGCAGATCCAGGCGCTGGAAAAACTCAACATCGGCGGACGCCTGGATGGCTCCATCGCCGGCCTGCGGATGCTGCTGCCCC
>CAZBZD010000310.1:0-2085 GCA_964496295.1 uncultured Rhodanobacteraceae bacterium
CGACCACGTCGTGGCCGACGTTGATGATGGTGTCGGCGGCGTCGATGGCGCGGTGCACGAAGTCGCCGTCCGAGAGCGCGGCGTTGCCCAGCCACAGCGGGTGTTCCTCGTCGACCACGCCCTTGCCCATCTGGGTGGTGAAGAAGGGGATGCCCAGCTTGTCGATGAAGTCGCGCAGGGCCACGGCGGTGCGCTGGCGGTTGGCGCCGGCGCCGATCATCAGGATCGGGTGCTTTGCCTGGGTGATGGCCTCGGCGGCCTGCACCAGCGCGGCCTCGTCGGCCGAAGGGCGGCGCGCGTATTCGGTGGGCAGCAGGACCGGCTCGTCTACCGTGTCGCGGGCCACGTCCTCGGGCAGCTCCAGGTGCACGGCGCCGGGGCGCTCCTCCTCGGCCTGGCGGAAGGCCTCGCGGATGCGCGCGGGGATGGTCTGCGCCGACACGATCTGCCGGGTGTACTTGGTCAGCGGATGCATCATGTCGACCACGTCGACGAGCTGGAACAGGCCCTGCTTGTGCAGCCGGATGGGTTTCTGTCCGGTGATCATCAGCATCGGCATGGCGCCGAGCTGGGCATAGGCGGCCGCGGTGACCAGGTTGGTGGCGCCGGGGCCGAGCGTGGACATGGCCACGCCGGCCTGGCCGGTCAGGCGGCCCCAGGTGGCGGCCATGAAACCGGCGGCCTGTTCGTGGCGGGTGACGACGAGGCGGATGCCCGAATGCCGCAGCGATTCCACCAGGTCGAGGTTTTCCTCGCCGGGCACGCCGAAGATGCATTTCACGCCTTCGGCTTCCAGCGCCTTGACGAACAGGTCGGATGCTTTCATGGATGTCTCCTGGTGGTTCGTGCCTTGACCGTTTTTGCAACCGTTCTCTTGCAGGGAAGGCTCCTACGACGGTGGTTTTTTTGGGATGTCCAGGCGCTTCAGGCGCATCTCGCCGTCGGCCAGGCGCGCGGTGATTTCGGCGCCGCAGGGGATGCTGGCGGACGATCGCACCACCTGTTGATCGGCATCGAGCAGGATGGCGTAGCCGCGATCCAGCGTCGCCAGCGGACTGACCGCGTCGAGGGCGCGACGGACGGACGACAAGGCGGAGCGATGGCGTTCCAGTTGCTGCACCATGACACCCTGGAGGCGCCGCTGCCGTTCTTCAAGCGCACGATGCAGCACCGACAGGCGTTGTCGCGGGTGCTGCGCTGCGAGCCGCAGTTCGATCCGTGACAAGCGCGCGTGCTTGTCGCCGGCGATCTGGCGCATGCGTTGCGCCAGCGTGGCGTGCAAGTGTCCGAGGCGTTCGCGGCCTTGCGCCAGGCGTGCCTGCGGGCGTTGCGCCTGCAGGCGCGCCTGCAAGTGGTCGAGGCGCTGGCCGGGAGCCTGCAGGGCGCGCGTGACGGCGTCGACGACATGGTCGCGCTGGCGCTGCAGGCGGTGCCGCAGGTCGGCACTGTCGGGTACCAGCAGTTCCGCCGCCGCCGACGGCGTGGGTGCGCGCAGGTCGGCGACGAAATCGCTGATGGTGAAGTCGATCTCGTGGCCGACGGCGGACACCACCGGGATCGCGCTGGCGTGGATGGCGCGTGCCACGGCCTCTTCGTTGAAGGCCCACAGGTCTTCCAGCGAGCCGCCGCCGCGGGTCAGCAGCAGGACGTCGTGGCGTCCGGCGCGGTTGGCTTTCTGCAACATGGCGACGATGGCCGGCGGCGCTTCCTTGCCCTGCACCGGCACCGGCAACACGTCCACCCCGGCCAGCGGAAAGCGCCGGGCGAGCACGTTGAGCACGTCGCGGATGGCGGCGCCGCTGGGCGAGGTGATCACGCCGATGCGGCGGGCGAAGCGCGGCATGGGCTTTTTCAGCGCCTCGTCGAACAGGCCCTCGGCCTGCAGGCGCGCCTTGAGTTCCTCGAACTGGCGTTGCAGCGCGCCTTCGCCGGCGGCTTCCATGTGCTCGACGACGAGCTGGTAATCGCCGCGCGCCTCGTACAGGCCGACCCGCGCCCGCACCAGCACCTTGTCGCCGGCGGCCGGGCGGAACTTCAGCCAGGTGCTTTGCGGCTTGAACATGGCGCAGCGGATCTGCGCGCGCG
>CAZBZD010000311.1:0-2061 GCA_964496295.1 uncultured Rhodanobacteraceae bacterium
CGCGTGACCGATCCGCTGGCGGCCATGGGTGCGCGCATCGATACCGCCGAAGGCGGACGGCCGCCGCTGCACGTGCACGGCGGGCAACGCCTTGCGGGCATCGAATACACGCCGCCGATGGCCAGCGCACAGGTGAAGTCCGCGGTGCTGCTGGCCGGACTGCATGCCGAGGGCGACACCGTGGTGCACGAAGTCCACCCCACGCGCGACTACACCGAACGCATGCTGGCCGCCTTCGGCTGGCCGATCGAGTTCGCGCCGGGCGAAGTGCGCCTGTCGCCCGGCGGAAACCTGCATGCCGTCGACGTGGACGTGCCGGCGGACTTTTCCTCGGCGGCGTTTTTCCTCGTCGCGGCCTGCGTCACGCCGGGCTCGGAACTCACGTTGCGCAAGGTCGGCTTGAATCCGCGCCGCACCGGCCTGATGAAAGCACTGCGCCTGATGGGCGCCGACATCCGCGTGGAAAACGCACGCGCGGTGGCCGGCGAAACGCTCGGCGATCTGGCGGTGCGCTACGCGCCGCTGCACGGCATCGAGGTACCCGAGACCCTGGTGCCGGACATGATCGACGAGTTTCCGGCCCTGTTCGTGGCCGCCACAGCCGCCGACGGCAGCACCGTCATCCGCGGCGCCGCCGAGCTGCGCGTCAAGGAATCGGACCGCCTCGCCGGCATGGCCGCGGCCCTGCGCGCACTGGGCATCGACGTCGACGAAACCCCGGATGGCGCGCGCATCACCGGCGGCCGCGTGCAAGGCGGCACGGTCGACAGCCTCGGCGACCATCGCCTGGCCATGAGCCTGGCCGTGGCCGGCCTGGTCGCCGCCGCACCCGTCCGCATCCGCGACTGCGTCAACGTGGCCACCTCGTTCCCAGGCTTCGTCGCATTGGCCAATTCCTGCGGCTTCCGTCTAGGGGGCATTGACGGGTAGGACGGGCACTGCCCGCCATGGGGCTTCGTGCATGCGCAGGCGATGTTTGGCGGGCAGTGCCCGCCCTACGATGGATCAGGGGCGAGCGATGGCAGTGCGTTGTTTGCCATCCACAGGCGTTTGCAAGCATGCTTTCGGATGTCAAACTCTGCGCATGACTGTCGACATGCCGCCTTTCATCATCGCCATCCCCGCGCGCCACGCGTCCACGCGCCTGCCGGGCAAGCCGTTGCGCCTGCTGGGCGATCGCCCGCTGGTCGTGTACGTGGCGCAGCGCGCCCTGGCCGCCGGCGCGGAACAGGTGGTGGTGGCGACCGACGACGAGCGCATCGCCGCCGCGCTGGAAGGTGCGGGCGAGGGCATCGCCGTGTGCATGACGCGTGCCGACCACGCCTCGGGCAGCGATCGCCTGGCCGAATGCGCGACCACGCTGGGCTGGGCGGACGACGCGATCGTGGTCAATCTGCAGGGCGACGAGCCGTTCGCGCCGGTGGCCGGCATCCAGGCCGTGGTACGGGCACTGGCCGACGGGGACGCGCCCATGGCGACCCTGTGCACGCCGATCACCGAAGCCGGCGAGCTGTTCGATGCGGACGTGGTCAAGGTGGTGGCGTCGCCGGCGGGCAGGGCGTTGTATTTCAGCCGTGCGTCGCTGCCGTGGGCGCGTGACGCGTTCGCCGGATCGCGCGACCGCCTGCCCGAGGGCGTGCCGTTCCGGCGCCACATCGGCATCTATGCCTACCGCGCCGGGTTTCTGCGCCACTTCGCCGCATTGCCGCCGACGCCGCTGGAGCGTGCCGAGTCGCTGGAGCAGTTGCGCGCGCTGGAGCATGGCCACGCCATCGCCGTGCGCGCCACGCCCGAGCCGTTTCCGCCGGGCATCGACACCGAGGCGGATCTGGCGCGCGCACAGGCATGGCTCGAAAGATCCGGGACATCGGCCCCGTAGGTCGGACACTGCCCGACGAAATGCTGCAGGACATTCCCGAGGCTTGTTTGTCGGGCGCTGCCCGACTTGCGCGAATCTGCTATCGAAAAACGTCGTAATCACATGATTGACAAAGAAAACAACGGGATTCTTTTCGTCTGCCTGGGCAACATCTGCCGTTCGCCCACGGTGGAGGCCGTGGC
>CAZBZD010000312.1:0-2057 GCA_964496295.1 uncultured Rhodanobacteraceae bacterium
TCGCGCGCGGGCGCGGCCGGTCCGGCATGCCGAATGCGCGCTTTTGCACGGGGCGGACCACCGGATCCGGTGTCCGATGCGGCTTCGGCACGGTGCCGAGGCGTCGCGGTGGCGCCGGCAGGGAAGCGGCGGGCTTGCGTGCCGGCGCGGGTTCGGCGTGACGGCGCGTCCCGGCACGCAGGCGCGGCACCACGGGCAGGTGCCTGACGGCCGCGTCGGCGCGATGCCGTTTCGTGGAGCGCACGGCCGGGGACACGACGTGCCGGCGCACCGCGCGGGGCCGGGGCGCGACGTCGGGCACGCGCCGGTGATGGCGCTCCGGTGTCGACGCGACAGGTTGCGGCTGCACCTTCGCCGGTCGCGGCCGCTTCACGCGCGCCGCGTGCCGGTCATGGTCGAGCAGGCGCACCGGCGACTTCCAGGGCGTGCGGACCGGGCGGATCTTGCTCCTGGCTGCCGGCGACGGCCGGCGACGCGCCACCACCTGCCGCTCGAAATCCCCGACCGGCAGACGGTGCAGGACGGACTTGCGCAGCACCGCATGTCGCCGCGCCGACGGCTTCACCTGCACGCCGTGGAAGCGCACCGGCGCCTTGCGCATGACCTGCCTGTCCACGTCCAGCAGCCGCGCCCCGTGCACGTCGCGGCCGTCGGCCATGACCTTGCGCGAGACCACGGTGATGCCGTGCGGCGAACGCTCGCCCAGGTAGTGGATGTCGCGCAGGCGCTCGGGCTTGCGCCAGACGTTGTAGGCGCGCTCCACGTGGTCCCGCCAATGGCGATGATGGCGACGGCGGGCATCGCGGTGGTTGACGCGCCAGTAATAGTGCCGGCTGGCGTCATACCAGGGGTTGTAGACCATGCCCGGCCCCAGCGGATACCAGCCGACCGGCGCGCTGCCGAAACCGATCGACACCCGCCAGCCGCTGCCGCCGACGAAGGCCACCAGCGCCGGCGCGTACACCGCCCGCACGCCGGCCGGGCCGGGGATCCAGCCCCAGCGCCCGCCGAAGGCCATCCAGCGCCCGTAATGGAACGGCGCGAATCCCCACGGCGCGTCGCTGATCCAGGTCCAGCCCCAGGGCGCGATCCAGGCCCAGTGGCCCTCGCGGTACGGTACCCAGTTAGGGCCGACATCGGAAGGAAACCACACCCGGCCGTAGTCGACCTCGGTCTGCCACTGGCCGTAGCGGTCCAGGTCCCGGTAACCGATGGTGCCGTCGGCCACGTAGCGTCCGCTGTCGGCATCGGCGTACCACTGGTCGCGCGACACGCACCAGCGCGAAAACGCATCCTCGCCGCCGCCGGCTCCCAGGGCCACGGCGGTGGCCAGCGAGGCACTGTCGAACCGGTAGCGTTCGCCGGCCGCCACGAGCCGGCGCGCACCGTTCTCGCCGTACACCAGCGCCGTGCCCCGGCGCACCGACACCGTGGTCGCCTCGCCGTCACCCAGGTCCACGCGCAACCTGGCCGCGCGGTCCACCACCACGGCCACCTGCGGCGTGTCGATCTCGTAGCTCTCGCCGTCGGGCAGCGTGCGCACGCTCATCTGCAACGTGCCGCTGGTCAGCGACGCGCGGGTCTGCCAGTCGTCGAGCACGAGAAAACCGAAGGCGCTGTCGCCGGCCAGGCGCAGGGCGGCGTTGTCCAGTTCCAGCTCCAGCCGCGCATCCGGCCCGGTGGACAGGCGGTCGCCGGTGGTCAGGGGACGATTCACGTCCACGTCGCGCCACTGGTCGGCGCCATGCGGCAGCAGCCCGACATCCCCGGCCACGTAGGACACGCGCGCCACGCGGGCGGGCGGGTCATCCGCCCCCGCGACGGGCACCCGGGCCTGCGCCGCGCCCATCCAGCCGCACAAGGCGAGAAGGACCGGCAACAGGACATGACCGCGCCATCGGTACGCTTGAGCCTGGAAACGCATGGATATCTCCGTGAATCCGCCCACCCGTCATGCAACGAAACAGGCGCGCGGTCCGTTGACAACCCCGCCACGCCGGCTACCATGCAGCCATCGTGCGGGCGTAGCTCAATGGTAGAGCTGTAGCTTCCCAAGC
>CAZBZD010000313.1:0-2049 GCA_964496295.1 uncultured Rhodanobacteraceae bacterium
CCTGGGCCTCGGTGCCGCCGGCGCCGGCCTGGATGTCGACGAAGGCGTTGCCCGAGTCCATCTCGCCGGAGAACATGCGCTGGAATTCCAGCTTTTCCACGTCGGCCTGCAACGACGCCACGTCGTCGGCAACCGACTGCACGGTATCCTCGTCGCCGTCGGCCGCGGCCATGTCCAGCAGCTCGCCGGCATCGGCCAGGCCCTGGCTCAGCCGGCTGATGCCGTTGACGACGGTGTCCAGGCGCGCACGTTCGCGGCCCAGGTCCTGCGCGCGCGCGGGGTCGTTCCAGACGTCGGGGTTTTCCAGTTCGCGGGTGACTTCCTCGAGACGTTCCTGCTTGGCAGGGTAGTCAAAGAAACCCCCGGAGCGCGTCCACGCGGGCCGTGAGGTCCGCGATTTGCGCATGGATCGGATTGGTCTCGATCATGATGGTGTATGGCTGCACAAAGACCGGCGATTTTAACAAACCGGCCGCGCCGGCGCATGCCTGTCAGTCGTCTTCGTCCGGCGCCTCGATCCACGCCATCGCCGCGTCGAACTCGGCATCGTGGAACAGCCTGGCACTCGCCGGCGCCAGGAAACCCGCGGCTTCGGTCATCGTGCGCACCCACGGCACGTCGGTGACCACCGCGACGCGGTCCCAGCCGTTGAGATGGCGCAGGCCGAGCTTGGCGTCGTCCCACACCGCGCCCAGCTCGAAACCCTCGAACTCGGGGCCAAGCTGGTACAGCAGGCGCAGCTTGTCGTTGAGCGCGAACACGGCCTCGATGTCCGGCACCAGCACGTTCTCGTAATCCTCGGCCGTGACCTTGCCGATGGCGCGAAAGCCCAGGGTGCCGGCGGGCATGCCCTTGATTTGCTCGATCATGTGCAACCTCTTCCATCGTGACGGCATCTGGAACCCGGGAACACCCGCGGCACCGCGCGGCATGTCTTCGCTCGGGCGGGGTCCCGGCACGACATGCGTTTCCGGAATCCCTCGGCGGGAGATGTTACAGCCACTTTGCCCCGATCCACGGTTTTTGCGTGCATCGCATTCACGCTCCGGTCCCGATGTCTTAACCATCACGTAATGATTGCGGGCGCACGCTGTGCCACTGGCGTCCCAGGGCCAAGGCGCCGACTACGCTACCGGGCCCCGCCTTTCGGAGGCAATCATGAAACGGTTACTGACCACGGGCTTTGCGCTCGCATTGCTGGTGCCTGTCTGCGCGCTGGCGCAAAGCATGTTCAATGGCACATGGAAGCTCGATCCGACCACGCTCCACTCGTTCGGAGGCGAGGCAGTGGTAATCACGCTGGAAGACGGCATGTTCAGCCGCAGCGCCGACCCGGCATTCAAGGTCAAGGCGGATGGCAGGGACCACCCCGTCAGCGGGCACAAGAACTTCGATTCGGTCGCCTTCGAAGTCATCGACGACCATACGGTCCGGGAGACCGACAAGAAGGACGGCAAGGTGGTCTCCGTGGTCAATGTCAAAGTCGCACCGGACGGCAAGACGGCCACCCTGAAAGTGGACATGTATGGCAAGAAGGAGCACATGACCGCCACGGAATTGCTCGAGCGCGTGGGCCATGCCACGCCAGGCACCAACGCGGCCACGGGCTCGTGGCGATTGGCCCGCATCATCGACGCTTCCGGCAACGATTTCGCGGTGACATACCGGATCGACGGCACTACCGTGACCGCCAGCGAGTCATCCGGTGGCGGCTATACCGCGCAACTCGGCGGCAAGCCCGTCCCCAGCATGTCGGACGAGGGCAAGCCCCACGGCATGGTTTCCGTGGCGATGCTGGGCGAAAACACGTTGCGCGAGACCTACACCCGGGACGGCAAGGTGCATACCAACACCATGACGATCTCCGCCGACGGCAACACCATGTTGATGGTCGGCCACGACATGGACGATGGGCGCACGACGACCATGCTGCATTACAAGCAGTAGCCGCAAGCGCAGGCGATCGGGCACGGGCCGGCCCATGGCTTGCCCTGCCCGACCTGCCTACGCGGCTTCGACGTGCCGCAGGACCAGGCGCGCGCTCTGGCG
>CAZBZD010000314.1:0-2035 GCA_964496295.1 uncultured Rhodanobacteraceae bacterium
CCGCCGCCGCGGTCGGCCTGGTGCTGCCGGAACTGAACGGCAAGCTGGACGGCTTTTCCATGCGCGTGCCGGTCATCAACGTGTCGGTGGTCGACCTGTCCTTCGTCGCCGCGCGCGAGACCAGCAAGGAAGCCATCGACGACGCCGTCAACGAGGCCGCCAACGGCCCGCTCAAGGGCATCCTGGCGGTCAACGAAAAGCCGCTGGTGTCGATCGACTTCAACCACAACCCGGCCTCGAGCACCTACGACGCCACGCAGACCCGCGTCATGGGCGGCACCCTGGTCAAGGTGCTGAGCTGGTACGACAACGAATGGGGCTTCTCCAACCGCATGCTGGACATGACCGTGGCGCTGGTCAACGCCAAATGACGGCACATGCAATCTGCCCCGCGTGGCAGTAAATTCGAAACCGCATGTCGAAAGACATGCGGTTTTTTTCGTGCCCGGTCAAGACATCCCAACAGGAACCGATCCCATGCTTCGCATCCACCGCATCCTCGTCCTGCTCTGCCTGTCGCTTTTCGCCCTGCCCGGCCCCGCTCTGGCAACGGGCGACACAGCCCCGGGCACGTACGCCCAGGACAACGGGTTCAATCCGGACATGCTCGACGCTTCCGTGCCGCAGGCGCAACGGCTGAGGCTCTTCGCCCATGTCATCCGGCTGGCGAACCAGGGCGTGGTCCGGGCCCAGGACCTGGCCGGCACCATCTACTGGCAGGGCTCGAAAATCCAGGGCTCGCCCGTCCAGGCCAACCTGGAACAGGCACGCATCCTGCTCGCCAACGCGGCGGTCCACGGCGACGTGCCGGCCATGGCCAAGCTGGCCGAACTGGAACTCGGCGCCGGAAACCCGGCCCAGGCCATGGTCTGGGCGCAGCTCTATGCCCATTACCTGGACCCGCTGAAATCGGCGCGCGAACATCACGGCCGCCGTTATGCCTACGCTTCCGATCTCATCGTCCGCATCGGCGCGGCCGGCGGCAAGATCGACGACAAGCTGTCCACGAACGTCGGCGCCATGATGACGCGGTTCGACCAGTCGATACGAACCGGCATCACCGCTTTCAAGGAGCAGCGCCGCAGCGGCGACATGCGCCTGATCGCCATGCCCGCCGGATCCGAACCGGCCGACCTGCGGACCAAGAGCGGCGTCGCCGAATACATGGTGGCCTTCGATCCGTCCGGCGCCCCGACGCATGTCTGGCTGCTGGCTTCCTACCCGATTCCCGATTTCGGCACCGAATTGCGCCCGCACCTCGACAAGGCACGCATCAACCCGGCCGACGACGGCACCGGCACGCGCTACATGCTCGTGCCGATCAACCACTACAGCGTCAAGTCCCGGGAGCTGCGCGCCCACCACTGAAACCCCGGCCGCATGCCTTGCGTGCCCGCGGCAGGCGAGCGGGGCACTGCTACCCTGCCGACGACCCGCCGCCCCGGCCGGGGCGGAAGCGGCCTGCCTACTTGCCGAACACCTGCACTTCGACCCGGCGATCGGGCGCCAGGCAGGCGATCAGCGCGTCACGCGGCTGGTCCCCGCCGCAACCGGTCTCCACCGGATTCGCCTCGCCCAGGCCGGTCGCCGTCATCAGCTTCTCCGGAACCCCCTGGTGCGCCAGATAACGCAGCACGGCATGCGCCCGCTGTTGCGACAAAAGCCCGTTGTACATCTTGTCGCCCAGCCTGTCGGTGTAGCCGACGATGCGAATCCCGCCAATGCGGTCGTGACGCTGGTCGATCTTCCGCGCCAGCGCATCCAGGGCGTCACGCCCCTTCGCGCTGAGCGTCGCGCTGTCGAACTCGAACAGCGTGTCGGCGGACAGCGTGAACGAGGCGGGTTCTGCCGGAGCTTCCGGCATCTTTTCCGCCAGCAGCCCGGCGCACGAGGCCGGCTTCCAGTAGAAGCTGCGTGCCAGGTCGTCGGTATCGAACAGCACCTTGTACTGGCACACGCGGGCCACGCCGGTCTGCGGGTCGCGCACGGTCGGCGCAGGCACGCGAACCATGGTATCAAATGCGTGATATCTTCC
>CAZBZD010000315.1:0-2034 GCA_964496295.1 uncultured Rhodanobacteraceae bacterium
TCCTGCGCCTTCTCGCGGATCGAGCAGGTGTTGATGAGGATGACGTCGGCCTCGGATTCGTCCCGGGTCAGTTCCAGGCCGTGCGAGGCCTTGAGCACGTCGGCCATCCTGGCCGAGTCGTACTCGTTCATCTGGCAACCGTGGGTTTTGATGAAAAGCTTGCCGCTCATGGACTTGGCGTATTTTCTGTAGTGAACAGCGCAGTCTACGCCGCATCCGGGGCGGATGCCAGCAGTGCAGGGGGCGGTGCCGGATAATGTGACCGGTTGCGCTTGGCAGACGGCTCCGGACGCGGCACACTTCGCGCCATGCATACTGCCGTTCGCCCCGGGGAAGGCGCCGGCCGGCCTGTGCGAGCTTTCCCGTGTCCAGCCACCTGCCTCGGGCGGGTGGCATTGGCGTGCCTGTTGCTGATGCTCGGCGCATGGTCGCAGGCGGCACATGCGGACATGTACCGCTGCCAGGGCACGCATGGCGAGGCGGTGTTCACGGGGCACCCGGAAGGCTATGTCCATTGCAAGTCCATCGACACGCCGTCGCAGCAGCGCCTGTCGTCGCACGGCACGACGGCGCCGGTCGTTTCCGGGACGCGGACCGGGGCCGGTTCGTCGTCGGCTTCCGGCGCAAGCTCCGGACGCGGCAGGGTGTTGCGCGGCTCGGTGTACCGGATCGTGCGCGCCGACGGCAGCATCGAGTACACCAACGTCAAGCCGCGGCATCGTCGCGGTGGCAAGGTGACGCGGTTGTTCACCTACATCGACACCTGCGCGGCCTGTGCGCTGCATTCGTCCGTCGACTGGGCCACGGTGCCGCTCAATGTCACCGCCTACGCCAAGGCGGTGCGCGCGGCGGCGGTCACCTACGGCGTCAGCCCGGCGTTTTTGCGCGCCGTCATCCATGCCGAGAGCGCCTTCAATCCCAATGCGCTGTCGAACAAGGGCGCGCAGGGACTGATGCAGTTGATGCCGGGCACCGCCAGCGACCTCGGCGTGGCCGATGCCTTCGATGCCGCGCAGAACATCCAGGGCGGCGCGCAATACCTGGCGCAACTGCTCAAGGACTTCCACGGCGACCGCAAGCTGGCCGCGGCCGCCTACAACGCCGGCCCGAACGCGGTGCGCAAGTACCACGGCGTGCCGCCGTACGCGGAAACCGAGGTGTACGTGAAGCGCGTCGGCACGCTGTACCGCCGCTACGCCAAGGCCCTGGGCGACGTGAAACTGGCCGGCGCGGGGCAGTCGAGCTGAGAAAGCGGGGGTGATGGACGGCTACCTGCCTTGAGGCAACCGACCTGCGCACCCCCGGATACGGGCAGGGCGGGCCATGCCCGCCCCACGCTCACCAAAGAGCGCGCACTGCATCCTCATCCACGCCACCGACGATTTCGGCGCGGCCGATGCCGCGCCACAGGACCAGGCGCAGCTCGCCGGCGCGGTTTTTCTTGTCCAGGCGCATGTGGTCGATGAGGGCGTCGGGGTCGCATCCGGTGGGCAGCGTGGTCGGCAGGCCGAAGTCTCGCAACAGGCTGGCCAGGCGTTCGCCGTCGGCGGCGTCGGCCAGGCCCAGCCGCGCCGACAGGCGGGCTGCCAGCACCATGCCGATGGCCACCGCCTCGCCGTGCAGCAGCGTGCCGTAGCCGGCCTCGACCTCCAGCGCGTGGCCGAAGGTGTGGCCGAAGTTGAGCAGGGCGCGTTCACCGGCTTCCTTTTCGTCGCGGGCGACCACGCCGGCCTTGAAGCGGCAGCTGTGCGCGATCAGTCCGGACAGCGCGGCGTCGTCGCGGGCCAGCAGGCCTTCGCGCATCGGTTCCAGGCGCTCGAAGAACGCGGCATCGCCCAAGGCGCTGTGTTTGATGGCCTCGGCCAGCCCGGCCAGGTATTCGCGTTCAGGCAAGGTGGCGAGCGTGCCGGTGTCGGCGATGACGGCGCGCGGCTGGTGGAAGGCGCCGACGAGGTTCTTGCCGGCCGGAAGGTTGGCGCCGGTCTTGCCGCCGACCGAGGAATCGACCATGGCCAGCAGCGTGGTCGGCATCTG
>CAZBZD010000316.1:0-2032 GCA_964496295.1 uncultured Rhodanobacteraceae bacterium
CGGTCTTGCCGCCGACCGAGGAATCGACCATGGCCAGCAGCGTGGTCGGCATCTGCACGAAGTCGATGCCGCGCATCCAGCAGGCCGCGGCGAAGCCGGCCAGGTCGCCGATGACGCCGCCGCCCAGCGCGAGGATGCAGGCGTCGCGGGTGGCGCCGAGGTCGGACAGGGCGTCGAAGACGTGTTCGATGGCGTGCAAGGTCTTGTAGTCCTCGCCGTCGGGCAGGACCGTGCTGGCATGTTGCAGCCCGTCGAGCCCGGCCTGCACGCGTTCGAGATAGAGCGGCGCCACGGTGGTGTTGCTGACCACCAGCACGTGGCCGCCGCGGATGGCCGGGCGCCAGCAGGCGGCGTCGCCGAGCAGGCCGGCGCCGATGCGGATGGGGTAACTGCGCGCGCCGAGCGCGACGTCAAGAGTCTGCATGGGATTCACGAAGCCGGGATGCGGGTGGTTGCCAGGCGCCGGACAGCGCATCGAGAACCCGGTGGAAGGCATGGGCCACCGATTCGTTGCGTCCGGCGATGCGCAGGTCGGCGATGTCGCGATACAGCGGCGTGCGCACGGTCGCCATGTCGGCAAGGCGCCGGCGCCGGTCCACGCCGGCCAGCAGCGGGCGGCGCTGGTCGCGCGACAGGCGTTCGAGTTGCTGCTCGATGCCGCTGTCCAGCCACACGACGAAACCGCGTTCGGCCAGGCGGTGCCGGTTGCGCGCGTCGAGGATGGCGCCGGCGCCGGTGGCCAGGACGATGCCGCGCCGGTCGCTCAGCGTGTCCAGCAGGTCGGTCTCGCGCTGGCGGAAACCGGCTTCGCCCTCGATGTCGAAGATGGTGGGGATGTCGACGCCGGTGTGGCTTTCGATTTCGCCGTCCAGGTCGACGAAGGCCAGCGCGTAATGCCCGGCCAGGCGCTTGCCGATGGAGGTCTTGCCGGCTCCGGAAGGGCCGATGAGGAACAGGTTGGGCGACGGGTTCATGTCGGCTCGGCACGTCGGCGCGTCAAAGTTGCTAGATTAGCAGCCCGCTTGCATGGGGTCCCGGGTGGCCGCTTATGACGAAACGTGTGCTGGTGGCCGGTTGCGGCGATGTCGGCATGCGCGTGGCGAGGCAGCTGCGGGCCGAAGGCCACGACGTGTCCGGCCTGCGCCGCTCGCCGTCCGGCCCGGTCGACGGCGTTCGCATGCTGGCCGCCGACCTGGCGGCGCCGGCCAGCCTGCGTGCATTGCCGCCGGGCATCACGCACGTGGCCTTCCTGCCGGCGCCGGACCGCCGCGCCGAAGCGGCGTACCGGGCGGTGTTCGTGGACGGGCTGCGGCACCTGCTCGACGCGCTGGACACCGGCCGCCTGGAACGGATCGTGTTCGTGTCCTCCAGCGCGGTCTACGGCGACCACGCCGGCGGGCGGGTGGACGAAGCCACGCCGCCGGACCCGCCGGGTTTCAATGGCGCCGTGTTGCTGGAGGCTGAGCGCTGGCTCGCCGGCCGCGGCTTGCCGGCCACGATCCTGCGCCTGGCCGGGCTGTACGGGCCCGGTCGCACGCGCCTGTTCGAGCGCCTGCGCGCGGGCGCGGTGCGCGTGCCGCGCGGAGAGACGTTCTGGAGCCATCGCATCCATGTCGACGACGCGGCCGCGGCCATCGTGCACTTGCTGCTGATGGAGCAGCCGGAGCCGCTTTATGTCGGCGTGGACGACACGCCGCTGCCGCTGGATGTGCTTTGCGACCATCTGGCCGGTTTGCTCGATGCGCCGATGCCCGTCGACGGCCCGCCACCGGCCGGCATCGGCAACAAGCGTCTTGCCAATGCGCGCCTGCGCCGCAGCGGCTGGGCGCCGCGCTGGCCGGATGCACGCGACGGCTACGCGGCCCTGCTGGCGCCGACGACCGAAAAAAACGGGTAGGGCGGGCACTGCCCGCCGCGCAAGCCCCGCACATGCGCAGATTTCCCGGCCCCGCGTACGTACGGTTTTTCGGCGGCCAGTGGGCGCCGCGCTGGCCGGATGCACGCGACGGCTACGCGGCCCTGCTGGCGCCGA
>CAZBZD010000317.1:0-2023 GCA_964496295.1 uncultured Rhodanobacteraceae bacterium
ATGGCGCGCGACTGGCCGTTCCTGTCGACCCTGCTGGACGACGTGGAAATGGTCCTGGCCAAGGCCGACATCGGCATTGCCGAGGCCTTCTCGCGCCTGTCCGGCGACCTGCACGACAGGTTCTTCCCGCGCATCGAGCAGGAATTTCTGCGCACCCGCGAATGGATCCTGCGGTTGAAGGACCGCGACGAGCTGCTGGCCGACGACCCGCGCCTGGCGCAATCGATCCGCCTGCGCAACCCCTACATCGACCCGATGAGCCTGCTGCAGGTGGACCTGCTCGGGCGCTGGCGCGAAGCGGGCAGCAACGACGACGACCTGCTGCGCGCGCTGGTCGCCTGCGTCAACGGCGTCTCGCAGGGCCTGCAGAACACGGGGTGAGCGCGGCCGATGGCGAATAATGCAGGTTAAGCCGGCGCGGGCGACACTGGCGAGCATGCATGAGCGTCCGTCGAACAACGCGGAAACAGGCCGGCAGTCCCCACGGCGCAAGCCGCTGTGGTGGCGGGTGATACTTGGCGCGTCGCAGGGCTTTTTTGCCGACGGGGCACTGTCGCTGGCCGCCTCGCTGGCGTTCTACACGCTGGTGTCGTTTGCGCCGTTGCTGGTGCTGGCGGTGTGGCTGGGCACGACGCTGGGCTACGACACGCGCCAGTTGCTGCTCGGGCAGATCGCCGACATGGCCGGCGCCGACGCACGCGCCACGGCGGCGGCCATCTACGACAGCGCGAGCGAGCGCCCGGCGCTGGGCAGCATCACCGGCATGGCCGGCATCGTGATGGCGCTGGTCGGCGCCACCACCGTGTTCGCCCAGTTGCAGGCGGCGCTGAACCGCATCTGGCGCATCCGCTCGCGTCCCGGCCATGCCGTCTGGGGCTGGTTGCGCCAGCGGATCCTGTCGATCGGCGTGATCGCCGCGATCGCCTTCGTGCTGATCGTGTCGCTGCTGGCGAGCACGGCGCTGGGCCTGTTGCTGGCGCGCACCGGCCCGGCATGGGACGTGCTCAACCAGATCGTCTCGGCCGCGGTCATGGCGGTGCTGTTTGCCGTGCTGTTCCGCTACCTGCCGGACGCACGGCTGCCCTGGCGCCGTGTGTGGTGGGGTGGCCTGGTCACGTCGGTGCTGTTCGCGCTGGGCAAATGGGCGATCAGCCTGTACCTGTCCAACGGCGGCATCGGCGGAGCCTACGGCGCCGCCAGTTCGCTGGCCGTGCTGCTGGTATGGGTGTACTACTCCGGCGCCATCTTCTTCTTCGGTGCCGAAGTGGTGCGCGCCTGGGCCCGCGAGCGCGGCGAGGACATGCGCGTGCAGCCGCACGCCGAGTTGCTGGGATGATGGCGATCACCCCGGAGCTGTCGAGGTTGTCCAGATCCGATGGGAGACAAGGACACGGGCAGCCGCACGGCATCCCTGTCGGGCCGCGTCGGCACAGGGGGCACTGCCCGACATCAGGCCTCGGGGTTTGCTTCAGCCGTCCAGCTCGGCCCAGCGCGCGTAGGCCGCGTCCAGCTCCGCCTGTTTGGCCGCGATGTTTTCGCTGGCGGCGGCGATGGCGCTGCCGTCCTGCTTGAAGAAGGCCGGGTCGCTCATCGCTTCGGTGGCCTCGGCGATGGCGGTTTCCAGGGCTTCGATGCGGGCCGGTAGCTGGTCCAGTTCGCGCTGGTCCCTGTAGCCGAGCTTGCGGCGCGCCTGCGGCTTCGGTGCTGCCTCGGGTGCGGGAGCCGGGGCGGCTTTTTCCGGCTCCGTCGGCGTGGTCGCCGGGCGCTGGCGCAGCCAGTCCTGGTAGCCACCGACATATTCGCCGATGCGGCCTTCGCCTTCCAGCGCCAGCGTGCTGGTGACCACGTTGTCGAGGAATTCGCGGTCGTGGCTGACCAGCAGCAGCGTGCCCTTGTAGCCGGCGAGCAGGTCTTCCAGCAGTTCCAGCGTTTCCACGTCGAGGTCGTTGGTGGGTTCGTCCATCACCAGCAGGTTGGACGGTTGCGCGAACAGTTTGGCCAGCAGCAGGCGGTTGCGTTCGCC
>CAZBZD010000318.1:0-2018 GCA_964496295.1 uncultured Rhodanobacteraceae bacterium
CGGTGGCGGTGTCGTCGTCGTCGCCGCTGGGCGCGTCGTCGCTGATGGTGTCCGAGTCGGGAGCGGACTCCAGCACCTCGATGCCCATGCCGTTGATCATCGAGATGATGTCTTCTATCTGCTCGGTGTCGACCACGTCGTCGGGCAGGTGGTCGTTGACCTCGGCATAGGTCAGGTAGCCCTGTTCGCGGCCCTTGGTGATGAGCTGCTTGATTTCGGACTGCTGCTGATGGGTCGGGTTGTTTTCCATGGGCATACGGGCACCGGGCGCAAGAACCGTTCAGTATAACGAAATGGTGATTTTGTGACCAGAGTTCAAGGTCATGTCGAGCCGCGCCGGGGCCTGCAAAAAGCGTGCCGCGGCGGGGACTTGGCGGAACCTCCGGCCTGCTCCGCCACGCCTGTCACGCAGCGCGCCTTCGGGGCGGGATGACGGCCGTGCCGGAGCGGTCCGGAGGTTCCATCAACGCGCCAGCAGGCGAAAGGTCACGGGGCCGTCGTTGACCAGGCTGACCTTCATATGGGCACCGAAGCGGCCGTTTTCCACCCCCGGATGGGCCGCGCGGGCCAGGGCCAGCAGGTGCTCGAACCGGCGCCGCCCGTGCTCCGGGCTGGCCGCGCCGGCAAAGCCGGGCCGCATGCCCTTGCGGGTGTCGGCGGCCAGGGTGAACTGCGGCACCAGCAGCAAGCCGCCGCCGGTGTCGGCCAGGGAGCGGTTCATGCGCCCTTCGGCGTCGGCAAACACGCGATAGCCGAGCAGGCGTTCGAGCATGCGCCGGGCCTGCCGGTCGCCGTCGTCCGGCTCCACCGCCACCAGCGCCAGCAGGCCGGGGCCGATGGCACCGACGAGTTCGCCGTCGACGTGGACGCTGGCTTCGCTGACGCGCTGGATGAGGCTGATCATGAGGACGGGGAGTGAGCGGGAAGCGAGAGAAGGCCTGGCCGGGATCGAGGGTACATGGACAAGGTAAGGTTATGCTTGACCGGCGCCGGCATCCAGCGATGCCGGCTTTTCCTCTCATTTCCCGCCCCTCTTTCCCGCTTTTCGTCGAATGCGTCCGGACATTGCCCTGCTGTACCTCGTGATGCGCCTCGCGGCGCTGCTGCCGTTGCGGGTGCTGCACGGGATCGGCGCCGGGCTGGGCTGGCTGCTGTGGCGCACGGGCAGTAGCGCCGCGCGCCAGGCGCGGGTCAATATCGGCTTCGCGCGGCCGCGGATGGCGGCGGATGCGCGGGAGGCGCTGGTGCGCGAGTCCATGCAGGGCTTCGGACGCTCGATGACCGAGATCGCCTGGATCTGGGGCCGCGGCGCGCGCCGGGCGCTGGCCGAGGTGCGCGAGGTGCGCGGCCGGGAGCTGTTCGATGCCGCGCTGGCGTCCGGCCGCGGCCTGATCGTCGCCGCGCCGCACCTGGGCTGCTGGGAACTGCTCAATTACTGGCTGTGCGCGCACACGTCCATGGCCATCCTGTACCGTCCGCCGCACGTGGCGGCGCTGGAGCCGCTGCTGCGCAAGGTGCGCGGCGACCTGGCCCCCGAGCAGGTGCGCGCCGAGGGCGCCGGCGTGCGCACGCTGTTCCGGCGCCTGGGCCGGGGCGGCCACGTCGGCATCCTGCCGGACCAGAAGCCGCGCGCCGGCGAGGGCCGGATCGCGCCGTTCTACGGCCGCGACGCCCTGACCATGGTGCTGTTGCCGCGGCTGGCCGCGCGCAGCGGGGCCATTGTCCTGTACGCCTTCGCCGAGCGCCTGCCGCGCGGGCGCGGCTACCGCGTGCATTTCCTGCCGGCGCCCGAGGGCCTGGCCGACGCCGACACGGGCGTGGCCTGCCGGGCCCTCAACCGGGGGGTCGAGCAGTGCGTGGAGCGCGCCTTCACGCAGTACCAGTGGCATTACCGGCGCTTTTCCGGGTACGGGCTGAAGAACCCGTATCGGGGGTAGGCCGGTTCAAGCCGAAGGTGGAGCCGGCGTGGGGGGTGGCGGGATGGTGCGGGTGCGGGGTTTCGACGCCGGATCCGTCGC
>CAZBZD010000319.1:0-2011 GCA_964496295.1 uncultured Rhodanobacteraceae bacterium
TCGACCTGCCGCTCGACACCATCCTGCATCGCCTGTTCCACGAAACCCCGCCGCAACTGGCAAAACCCGTCGAGCTCCGTTTCGCCTGCACCTGCAGCCGCGACAAGGTCGAGGCCATGCTGCTGTCGCTGGGACGCGACGACCTGCAGTCGATGCTGAACGAGCAGGGCGAAGCCGACGTCCGCTGCGATTTCTGTCGCCAGAACCGGCACTTCGATGCCGACCAGTTGAAGGCCCTGGTCCGGACTGCGGCATCGAGTTGACGCCGGTCATGGTTCGATGGATCCGCGCGTACTTTGCGTCAACGGTGGCTTTGCCTGATCGGGGTGCGCCAGTGCCAGCCGCCATCCGGCTCGATGACGAGGCAGTGGCGTGCATGCGCGGGACATTGCCGGACGAGGTGGATGGCATGCGGCGCAATGCCCAGGCGCCACGCAAGCCCCGCCTTGCCCACGGCGTAGAAACGCCGGTCGTCGCTCGTGACCACCCGCAACGGCGTGCCTACCGGTTGCTTTTCCAGCTGCTGCAGCAGGTTCTCGCCCCAGTTTGCACGGGCGATCAGGCCGGGCCGGTCCACGTGGCGGGTTCCGGCGACCGCCACCCACGAGGACACGGCGACGAGCAGGACGACGAGCCAGGATTTGCCGGCATGTGTGCACAGGCCGGCCAGCGTGATGACCGGCAGGATGGCCGAGATGGCAGCGTAGTACGCGTAGCTGTTCCACGAAAACAGGAAATACGGGCCGTAGGCGAGGACGGCGAAGGCGGCTGCCGTCAGCCATTGGTATGGCGACAGCAACCTGTGGCCTTGCCACAGGGCGACGAGCCATGCCGCTGCCATGGTCAGGACCGTGATGATCATCCACGCCAAAGCCGTTGCGGCATCACCGATCAGGGCCATGCGCAGTGCCTCGCGTGGCACGTTCAGCATCCATGCCACGAAGGCCGCCCCGTTGCGAAGGGTATTGATGCCGAGCGTCAGCGTGTAGACCTTGTCCGTGCCGGCGGTGAAACGTGCGTCCAGGAACAGCCAAGCCACGATGATCGCGACGCAGGCCAGAAAGACGAGAACATTCCCGCGCCGCCATTGCGAGCGGCCCGTGAACAGGCCGACCACTATCATCAGGAGAGGTGTGAGCACGGCTGACTCCTTGGTCAGCAAAGCCAGGATCTGCCATGCCGGGATGGTTGCCAGCAGAAGGATCCGACAGATCCCGCGTGCGCCCAGGGAGCTGATCCACGCGGCCAGTCCGAGTGCCGTGAACAGCGTCAGCATCGAGTTGTTGGCTGCCGACGCCCAGTGCACGGGCAGCATGTGCATGGCCAGCGTGGCGTATGTCACACCGGCGAAAAAGGCCGTCAAGCGTGCCTGCTCCCATTGGCAGGCACGGGCTACGGCGAAGGCCAGCATGCCGACGCCCGCGGATGCCAGGGCGTGCAGCGCGAGGCTTGCCGCATGCATGGCCGTCGAACTGCCGTGGAAGCAGGCAAACATTGCCCGCCAGTAACCCTCCTGGGACAGCGGGCGCCAGAACTTCACGGGCGATGCGGGCCAGAAGTCCGACCACCATGGCGCTGTCGACAAGTGACTGGTACGCGCTTGCAGAAGGAAGACGTAGTCGTCGCCCCAGAACGGGACATGCAGGGCGGGCAGCCACATCAGCACGGTCGAGATGGCCAGTGCGGTGATGGCAGCCCAAGCCATCCAGGTGGTGTTTTTCGTGCTGGGAATCATGACTGCCCCCGGCTGGATGCAGGGAGTATACGGGCATGTTCCGTTCGTTCCCGCGGCTTCTTGTCCGGGGTGCGACGCGGGGATGAATCCGGGGCCGTCTTTCGGGTCATGGGTTGCCGAAGGCCTTCACGAAGTCGATGAACGCCCGCAGCGGCGCCGGCACCAGGCGCCGCCCGTGGTAATAGAGCAGTGGTCCGGAAAAACGCTGCCACCAGGGTTCCAGCACGGGTTCGAGGGCGCCGCTGTCCAGGTGCGGGCGCAGCCAGTCCTCGAACA
>CAZBZD010000320.1:0-2011 GCA_964496295.1 uncultured Rhodanobacteraceae bacterium
TCGATCCTGTTCCGCAAGTCCAAGATGATGGCCAAGGTGGCGATCCTGAAGCCGCTGTCCTCGGCGATCGCCATCGGCACCGGCGGGCCGTTCGGTGCCGAGGGGCCGATCATCATGACCGGCGGCGCGGTCGGTTCGCTGATCGGGCAGGTGTTCTACCTGACCTCCATCGAGCGGCGCACGCTGCTGGTCGCCGGCGCCTGCGCCGGCATGGCCGCGACCTTCGGCACGCCGATCGCGGCCACGCTGGTGGGCGTGGAAATGCTGCTGTTCGAACTGCGTCCGCGCAGCACGATTCCGGTGGCCGTGGCCTGTTTCGTGGCCGCGGCACTGCGGCCGTTCCTGATCGGGCCGGGGCCGCTGTTCCCGATCGACGTGCAGTTCCACCTGGGCATCGCCCAGCTCGGCATGGCCGCCGTCAGCGGGTTGCTTGCCGGCTTGCTGGCCACGCTGGTGACTTTTCTGGTCTACAAGGTCGAGGACTGGTATCGCAAATTGCCGATCCACTGGATGTGGTGGCCGGCGATCGGTGCGTTGATCGTCGGCATCGGCGGCATCATCGATCCGCAGACGCTGGGGGTGGGTTACGACATCATCGACCAGTTGCTGACTGGCAGGATCGTCGGCATGGGCATCGTGCTTTTCATGGTGGTCAAGGCGGTGATCTGGATCGCCTACCTGAGCTCGGGCACCTCCGGCGGCACGCTGGCGCCGCTGCTGGCGCTGGGCGCCGGGCTGGGCGGTCTGGAGGCGCTGGTGTTTCCCGGTCCCGACCCGTTGTTGTGGCCGTTGCTGGGCATGGGCGCGATGCTGGCGGCGGTGATGCGCATGCCGTTCACCTCGATCATGTTCGCGCTGGAGCTGACCGGCAATGCCAGCGTGCTGCCGGCCTTGCTGGTTACCTGCACCGTGGCCTACGGCACCAGCGTATTCCTGATGCGGCGCTCCATACTCACCGAAAAAATCGCCCGCCACGGCAAGGACATCAACCGCGAATACAGCATGGACCGCCTGGAACACCTGCCCGTGCAGGACGTGATGACGACCGACATTGTCAGCGTGCCGGGCGACCTCACCGTGCACGAGCTGGCGGAAACCTATTTTGGCGCCAACCAGAAATACCGGGCGTTCCCGGTGGTCGATGCCGAGGGCCGCTTGCTCAATGTCGTCGACCGCAGTCGCGTGCAGGGCTGGCTGGAGGGCGACCCCGATGGCAGCGCGCGCTTGGCCGAGGTGGTCGGCAAGGAGCCGGTGGTGGCGTTCCCGGACGAAAGCTGCAAGAGCGTCGCCATCCGTGCCGCGGTGGAAAAGCTCGACCGCATCCCGGTGGTCACGCCCGACGACCACAAGCTGCTGGGCATGGTCACCCGTTACGACCTGCTCAAGCCCTACACGCACCATTACAACGAGGAGCACCTGCGCGAACGGTTCTTCGGGCGGCATCGAAAGGCGGAACCGGGGCACTGAACGTCGTGCGCGATCGCGTTACTCTGGCCGCTGTCGTGGTCTGGCTTGCAGGGAGTGGTGCCGTGAAACGAGTGATCCTGGCCCAGGTGCTGGTCGTGCTGTGTCTTTGCCTTGCCGGCTGCGGGAAGCCGCCGGCCGGGCACGCGAAGCGCGCGGTCCAGCGGACCGACAACCCCGCCGCGGATCTGGTCCACAACTACGATCTGGGTTCCAATCTCGAGCGCATGGCCAATGACGTGGCGAGGATGACGCAGACCGCGTACATGGCGGGTCTGGTCAAGACCACCCGGGTCATTCATCGCCTCGCTCCGAAGTATCGTGCAAAGTGGGATGCGAACCTGGCCAGGGCATATGCCGCGCACCTTTCGCCCGAGGCCTTGCGTTCGCTTTCGGTCATGGGCAAGTCGTCGCCGTATTATGCGGAACTCGAGAAACAGCGGCATGCCATATCCCTCGACATGCAGGCTTCGTCGAGCCCGATTCTGGATGCATTGGTCAGGGAAGCCCTGATCACGGCATTCAAGGAAACCCACCCGGTGGATCC
>CAZBZD010000321.1:0-1994 GCA_964496295.1 uncultured Rhodanobacteraceae bacterium
CCTGGCGCTGGTTGCGCAGCCCGCTGGATTTCATCGTCGGCGTGTTCCTGTTCTGCCAGGCGGCATTGTTGTGCGCCGGCCATGCGTATCCGGTCATCGGCACCCCACAGGCGCACGACGCTTTGCCGATGGCGCTGATGGCCCTGATGTTCCCGCTGGCCGCGCTGGGCATGATCGTCGTCGGCGTGCGTGACCACCGGCGTTTCCTGGAACTGCGCGAACACCTGGGCAGCCTGCGCACGAGGACCGATGCATGAACGAGTCGTCAAGCCTCGGCGACGTGATGGCGCTCGATCGCCTGGTACACGAACCGGCGCGGCTGCTGATCCTGACCGTGCTGGCCAACGCCAGGCAGGCCGAGTTCGGTTTTCTCGAACAGGTCAGCGGCCTCAGCAAGGGCAACCTGTCCAGCCACATGAGCAAGCTCGAGGCCGGCGGGCTGATCAAGGTGACCAAGCGTTTCCGCGGCAAGCGCCCGCTGACCGAACTGAAGATCACCGCGGCCGGCCGCAAGGCGCTGGCCGACTATCGACAACACCTGGAGGCCGTCATGCATGCCTTGCCGGCGGCTCCGGCCAAGCGGAGATGATTCCGATGAAAACCCTGAAATACCCATGGATGATGACTGCCCTGCTGGGTGCCTGCGTCGCCGCCCATGCGGCTCCCGCGCAGTCGGTGATCCCGTCGCGCATCGACAAGGCGGCCACGCAGCTGACCGCCCGGCACTGGCCGCCGGCACTGGTGGTGGTCATGGTCGACGACGGCCACGCCACCATCGCCGGCTACGGCAAGCTGCCCGACGGCCGCAAGCCCGATGCCCGCAGCGTGTTCGAAATCGGCTCGGTGACCAAGACCTTCACCGCGCTCATGCTGGCCCGGCAGGTCGAAGCCGGAAAGCTCGCGCTGGATACGCCGGTGGCCAAGCTGCTGCCGGGCTTCACGCTGCCGCAACGCGACGGCAAGGCCATCACCCTGGGCCAGCTGGCCGAGCAGACTTCCGGCCTGCCACGTGTGCCCGGCAACCTCAAGCCGCGCACGCTGGCCAATCCCTACGTCGACTACGGCGCGGACAAGCTCAGGGCGTTTCTTGCCGACTACCGGCTGACGCGCGACCCGGGCGCCAAGTACGCCTACTCCAACCTCGGCTTCGGCCTGCTCGGCTATGCCCTGGCCGCGCACGCCGGGCTGGGTTACGCCGCGCTGCTCAAGCGCGACGTGCTCGATCCGCTGCACATGACGAGCACCGCGGCCACGCTGACGCCGGCCCTGCGCGAGCGTCTGGTTCCCGGCCACGACGGCGACGGCAAGCCGGCGCAGCATTGGCAATGGCCGGACGCGCTGGCCGGCGCCGGCGCCATCCTCAGCGACGGCCGGGACATGCTGGCCTACCTGAAAGCCAACATGGGTGTCACCAGGACGCCACTGGCCGCGGCCATGCAACTGGCGCACAAACCGCGTCGCGACATCGGAAACCTCGGTCGCATCGGATTGGCCTGGATGACCACGCCCACGCCGAATGGCGACGTCCTCTGGCACAACGGCGAAACCGGCGGCCATGCCAGCTTCATCGGCTTCACGGCGGACGGTCGGCGCGGCGTGGTGCTGCTGTCCAATGCCGCCGGCGCCGCCGACACGCTGACCCGACTCGGCGTGGCGGCCCTGGCGCCCGGCGTGCCGGTGCCCGACACCCGCAAACCGGCCGCGATCAAGCACGTCGCCATCGACCTGCCCGTCTCGACGCTGCAGGACTACGTGGGCACCTACCCGATGGCACCGGACTTCGTGATCCGCGTGTTCCTCGAGGACGGCCAGCTGTTCGCGCAGGCCACCGGCCAGCAGGCCTTCGTGCTGCACGCATCAAGGCGCGACGCCTTTTTTGCCGACGTGTCCGGCATCAGCATCGAGTTCGTGCGCGACGCGCATGGCAAGGTCGATGCGCTGGTCCTGCATCAGGCCGGCCATGCCACGCCGGTGCCGCGCAAACCCTGAACCGG
>CAZBZD010000322.1:0-1986 GCA_964496295.1 uncultured Rhodanobacteraceae bacterium
ATGGCGGTGGTGAAGGCCGTACCTCCGGCGGCCGTCATCCGGTCAGCCCGTGGGGCCAGCCGACCAAGGGTTACAAGACCCGCAACAACAAGCGCACGGATCACTTCATCGTGCGTCGTCGCAGCAAGTAACGGGAGACGATCATGCCGCGTTCATTGAAAAAGGGTCCGTTCGTCGACCTGCATTTGCTGAAGAAGGTGGAGGCCGCTGCCGGCGGCAGCAACAAGCGCCCGATCAAGACCTGGTCGCGCCGTTCCATGGTCACCCCCGAAATGGTGGGCCTGACCATCGCCATCCACAACGGTCGCCAGCACGTGCCGGTCCTGGTCAACGAGAACATGGTCGGCCACAAGCTGGGCGAGTTTGCGGTCACCCGCACGTTCAAGGGTCACTCCGGTGACAAGAAATCGAAGTGATGGGTAGCACGATGGAAACCAAAGCGATTCACCGCAGCGCTCGTATCTCGGCCCAGAAGGTCCGCCTGGTGGCCGACCTGGTCCGCGGCATGCCCGTGGCCAAGGCCGACAACGTGCTCGAGTACACCAACAAGAAGGCCGCCCACCTGGTCCGCAAGGTGCTGCTTTCGGCCGTGGCCAACGCCGAGAACAACCTCGGCGCCGACGTCGACGAACTGAAGGTGTCCCGCATCTTCGTCGACGAGGGCCCCACCATGAAACGCATGCGCGCCCGTGCCAAGGGCCGCGGTACGCGCATCCTGAAGCGCACCAGCCACATCACCGTGGTCGTCGGCGACTAAGAGGAAAGACGATGGGTCATAAAGTACATCCCACGGGTATTCGCCTTGGCATCGCCAAGGACTGGAACGCCAAGTGGTACGCCAACAAGGGCGAGTATGCCCAGTACCTTGCCGCCGACCTGAAGGTGCGCGAGATGCTGCGCGAGAAGCTGTCGCAGGCGGGTGTGTCGCGGATCAAGATCGAGCGCCCGGCCAAGACCGCGCGCGTGACCATCCACACGGCGCGTCCGGGCGTGGTCATCGGCAAGAAGGGCGAGGACATCGAGAAGCTGCGCAAGCAGGTCACTCAGATGATGGGCGTGCCCACCCACATCAACGTGAGCGAAGTGCGCAAGCCGGAGCTGGACGCGCAGCTGGTGGCCGAGTCCATCGCCCAGCAGCTCGAGCGCCGCATCATGTTCCGCCGCGCCATGCGCCGCGCCGTCGGCAACGCCATGCGCCTGGGCGCGCTGGGCATCAAGGTCAACGTGGCAGGCCGCCTGAACGGCGCCGAGATCGCCCGTTCGGAATGGAACCGCGAAGGCCGCGTGCCGCTGCACACGCTGCGCGCCGACATCGACTACGGTTTCGCCCAGGCCAAGACCCAGTACGGCATCATCGGCGTCAAGGTGTGGATCTACAAGGGCGAGATCTTCGACCTCGAGGCCGCCCAGGCCGAGCAGGCCAAAGAAGACAAGTCTCCGCGCCGTGGTGGCGACTCCCGTCGTGACTCGCGTCGCGATGGCGATGGCCGCCGTGACCGCGCCGCGAAGTAAGGAGCATCGTCATGCTGCAACCAAAACGAACCAAGTATCGCAAGATGCACAAGGGCCGCAACGACGGCCTGAGCTATAATTCCAACCTTGTCTCCTTCGGCGAGTTCGGCCTGAAGGCCACCACCCATGGCCGCCTGACCGCACGCCAGATCGAGGCCGGTCGCCGCTGCATCACCCGTTACGTCAAGCGTGGCGGCAAGTTGTGGATCCGCGTGTTCCCCGACAAGCCGATCACCAAGAAGCCCATCGAAGTGCGTATGGGCTCGGGCAAGGGCAACGTGGAGTACTGGGTGGCTCCCATCCAGCCCGGTCGCATGCTGTATGAAATCGAAGGCGTCGATGAGGCTACCGCACGCGAGGCCCTGCGTCTTGCTGCAGCCAAATTGTCGGTGCAGACCATGTTCGTGACCCGGGCGGTAGTGTGATGGCCAAGAAAGATATTCACGAGATGTCGGTGGAAGACCTGAACCAGCA
>CAZBZD010000323.1:0-1968 GCA_964496295.1 uncultured Rhodanobacteraceae bacterium
TGGCGCTTTGCCTTGGGCAGGCCGTCCATGGCCACGGTGTGGAGGGTCAGGCTGACGAGCCACCGCTTCCGTTGTCGCCCGCATCCTTGAACGGTTCTTCCTCGATGGCGCCGGCGCGGGTGTCCAGCTTGTCACCGAGCAGGCGGCGGATCGTGACGTAGAACACCGGCACGAACAGCACGCCCAGGAAGGTGGCGAACAGCATGCCGCCGATCACGCCGGTGCCGATGGCGTGGCGGGCGTTGGCGCCGGCGCCGCTGGACACCGCCAGCGGCAGCACGCCGAGGATGAAGGCCAGCGAGGTCATCAGGATCGGGCGCAGGCGCAGGCGCGCGGCCTCGACCACGGACTCGCGCAGCGAGCGTCCCGCGGCCTGTTCCTCCACCGCGAACTCGATGATCAGGATGGCGTTCTTTGCGGCCAGGCCGATGATGGTGATCAGGCCGATCTTGAAGTAGATGTCGTTGGGCATGCCGCGCAGCATCGTGAACGCCACGGCGCCGAGCACGCCCAGCGGCACGATCAGCAGCACCGAGATCGGAATCGACCAGCTTTCGTACAGCGCGGCCAGGAGCAGGAACACCACCACCAGCGACAGGCCGAACAGCAACGGTGCCGTGTTGCCGGAAATGACCTCCTGGTAGGACTGTCCCGTCCAGTCGATGCCGAAGCCGGTCGGCAGGTCCTGCTTCACGATCTGCTGGATGGCCGCCATGGCCTGGCCCGAGCTGTAGCCCGGCGCGGCCGAACCGACGATCTCGACGGCCGAATAGCCGTTGTAGCGGGTCTTCGAGGGCGGCCCGAAGAACCAGGTGGCATCGACCACGCTGGATACCGGAACCATGGTGCTGCCGGCACCGCCGCCGCCGCCTTGCCGCGAGCTCGGGGTATAGATGTGCGACAGCGCCTCGGGACCCATGCGGTAGGGCGCCTGGGCCTGCATGATGACCCGCTTGACGCGGCCCTCGGCGGCGAAGTCGTTGACGTAGACCGGCGCCAGCATCAGGCGGATGGCGTTGTACACGTCGCTGACGGACAGGCCCATCGACTCGGCCTGGGTGCGGTCCACGTCGAGCCTCAACTGCGGCGCGTCGGCCAGCCCGTTGGGACGCACGCCGGTCAGGGCCGGGTTCCTGGCGGCCTTGGCCAGCAGCATCATTTCGGCCTTCTTGAGGGCGGCATAGCCCTTGCCGGCACGATCCTGCAGGTACAGGTCGAAACCGCCGAACTGGCCCAGGCCCTGCACGGTGGGCACGTTGACCATGAACACCGTGGCGTCGTGGATGCCCATGAACAGCTTGCCGTTGTTGCGCGCGATGTATTGCTCGGCGGTGACCGAGCGGTCTTCCCAGTTCTTGAGCTTGATGAAGCCCATGCCCACGTTTTCACCGGAACCGACGAAGCTGAAGCCGCTGATCTCGAAGAAGGCCTCGAACGCCGGATCCTTTTCCAGGATGTGGCGGATCTTCGTCATCACGGCTTCGGTGCGGGTCAGCGTGGCGCCGGGCGGCAACTGCACGATCACCATCGCGTAGCCCTGGTCCTCGGACGGCAGGAAGCTGGAGGGCATCTTCACGAACAGGAACCCGCACAGCACCGCCAGCAGGACGAACACCACCATCCAGCGCGGCGCGTGGCCGGTGGCCTTGTGCACGTGGCCGGAGTAGGTGCGCGTCACCCAGTCGAAGAAGGTGTTGAACTTGCGGAAGAAGATGTTCTTCCGTTTTTCGTGGTCGTGCTTGATCAGGCTGGCGCACAACGCCGGCGTGAACGACAGCGCGAGGAAGGCCGAGAAGCCCATCGACAGGGCGATGGTGAGCGCGAACTGCCGGTACACGGCGCCCACGCTGCCGCCCTGCAGGGCCGACGGGATGAACACCGCCGCCAGCACCAGCGAGATCGCCACCACGGCGCCGGTGATCTGGCCCATGGCCTTGCGCGTGGCCTGCTTGATCGGCAGCTTGTCCT
>CAZBZD010000324.1:0-1958 GCA_964496295.1 uncultured Rhodanobacteraceae bacterium
CATCAGCACCATCCCCACCTGGCACCTGATCTCCAAGTCGTACCGCAACTACCGCAACATGTACGAAACCGGGCGCCGCATCCGCCGCGCGCTCAACATCGACATCACCAGCGTGCGCTACCACACGCCCGAGGAAATCGACCACCTGCAACGCTTCAAGCTGCTCGAGGACTATTTCCAGCACAAGAAGGACGACCTGGCCGAGTGGAACACCAGGCTCGACAAGGAAGGCGTGGACGCCATCAACCAGCGCCACCTGACCAACCTGGGCAGCTTCCGCGCCTACATGCAGGCCTACATCGGCAGCCACCCGGGCATCAACCAGGACCTGTTCTGGGCCGTGCGCCAGCTCGATCCCGAACCCACCGGCATTCCGATCCAGGTCTATGCCTACACGCGCGACACCGGCTTCGTGGCGCACGAAAACGTGCAGGGCGACATCTTCGACCACCTGATCACGATCCTGCCCGAGTTCGGCCTGTCGCTGTTCCAGCAGCCCAGCGGCGCCGACCTGCGCGCATTGGGGCGCGTTGCGCCAGCCATCACGTCGGATGCCGGGCATTCGTGACATCCGGGGGTTTTGGCGGGAGCCTGTCCTGCAGGCGGCGGCCTCGGCGCACATTCGAACCTCGGAGCCACTGCCTGCAGGGCAGCGGTTGACGCCTGCCGTTATGCTTGGGTGTCCTTGCCACGCCGGCCCGACACATGCACGATCAGCTTCCCGAACCCGACGCCGACCAGCGTGCCCACTCCGATCGCCTCGTGGCGCTGCTGCGCGAGGAAATCGCCGCGCAGGGGCCGATGCCGTTCTCGCGCTACATGGAGCGCTGCCTGTACGCGCCGGGCCTGGGCTACTACAGCGCCGGCAGCACCAAGCTCGGCGCCGAAGGCGACTTCGTCACTGCGCCGGAACTGGGCGAGTTGTTCGCGCGCTGCGTGGTCAACCACATCAAACCCGGCCTCGGGACACTCGGTGACCAGGCCGACATGCTGGAACTGGGCGGTGGCAGCGGCGCCTTCGCCGAAGCCGCGCTGCTGGCACTGGACAAGGCCGGCACCGCGCCGCGCCGCTACCTGATCCTCGAACCCAGCGCCGACCTGCGCGAACGCCAGCGCGAACGCCTCCAATCAGCGCTTCCGGCATCATTGGCCGAACGCGTCGAATGGCTCGATCGCCCGCCGGAAGCCTCTTGGCGCGGCGTGCTGTTCGCCAACGAAGTCATCGACGCGTTGCCCACCACGCGCTTCGCCATCCGCGCCGGCGAGGTCTTCGAAGAGCACGTCGACATCACCAATGACAACCGCCTGGTGGTCACCGACCGCCCGGCCGACCAGCTGGTCGCCGGCGCCGTGCGCCATGTCGAGCAAAGCCTGGGCAGGCGGCTGGACGACGGCTATCGCTCCGAAATCCTGCCGCAACTCCCGTACTGGCTGCAGGCCGTGGCCGGCACCCTCGAAGCGGGCCTGATGCTGTTCGTCGACTACGGTTACCCGCGCCGCGAGTACTACCACCCCGAACGCCGCGACGGCACCTTGCGCGCCCACTATCGCCATCGCGCCCACGCCGACCCGTTCTTCCGGCCCGGCTTGCAGGACCTCACCGCCTCCGTCGATTTCACCGCCCTGGCCGAAGCCGGCCACCACGCCGGTTTCGAACTGGCCGCCTACGCGCCGCAAGCGCAATTCCTCATCGCCGGCGACCTGCAACAAGCCTTCGACGACGCCCATGCCGAAACCGCCGACGAAAAGCAGCGCTACGCGCTGGCGCAGGAGGTCAAGCAACTGACCCTGCCGGGGATGATGGGCGAGAGCTTTCAGGCCATGATGCTGAGCCGCGGGCTGGATGAATCGGTGATTGCCGGGGCTTTGCGCGGGTTCGATCGCAGTTCGCGGTTGTAAGGTTTTCGGGACTCGGGACTCGGGACTCGGGACTCGGGACTCGGGACTCGGGACTCGGG
>CAZBZD010000325.1:0-1952 GCA_964496295.1 uncultured Rhodanobacteraceae bacterium
GATCATCAAGCTGATCGTCCGGCGCCTGCGCCCGGACCCTTCGTCGCTGACGCCCGTGGTCGACGTGGCCCATGATGGTGACCACCGGCGGACGCACTTCCTTCTTGCCTTCCTCGTCCACCGAGGCGGTCTGCTCCAGGAGCGTGGTCTCGGCGGTGCGCTCCTCGGCCTCGACCGGCTTGTGGCCAAGCTCTTCCACCACCAGCGCGGCGGTGTCGTGGTCGATGGTCTGGTTGATGGTGGCCATGACGCCCATCTTGAACAGGGCCTTGACCACCTCGGCGCCCTTGACGGCCATCTTCTGCGCCAGGTCGCTGACCACGTTGGCATCGGCGATGGCGACCTCGCGCACCACCGGCGCGGTGGGCTTGGAAAATCCGTGCGGGCCCGAGGACGTCGACGGCCGCACGACTCCGCCCTTGCGGCGGCGGCCGCTGCCGCGACGGGCGCGCTCGCTGTCGCTCAGGTGCAGCTTGCCGGAACCGAAACGCTTCTTGCCGCGCCCGTTGTCGTCGCGCTCGTGGTCGCCGCGCGCACGGTCATGACGGCTGCCGCGGCCGGGCTTGGCGGGCGCGGTGTTGTCTTCGGGCGCCGGCGGCTGCGCCGGTTCCTTCGCCACCGGCTTCTCGCGCCGCTTGCGGCGTTCGTGCAGACGCGGCATGACCGGCGTGTTCCAGGCTTCCTTCTTGTCCTGGTCGCCGGATGCCTCGGCAGCCGGGACGGATTCGGTGTCCGCCGCCGGAACGTCCGCGGCATCGTCTGCCGGCGCGTCTGCCGGCTCCGCTTCGGGAGCGGCGGCCTCGGCGGCACCGGCTTCCGGCGCCTCCACCGTTTCCTCGGCCTGCTGGCGCGCCTTCTCGGCCCTGCTCTCGGCTTCCTGGCGCGCAAGCTCCTCGCGGCGGCGCTTCTGCTCCTCGCGCTCGGTCTCCTCGCGCTGGCGCTGCTCCTGCGATTCCTGCAGCCTGCGCTGGGCTTCCTCGCGCTCCTGGACGGCCTCGGCGTCGGCGGTGATCTCGCCGCGCTTGACGTAGGTGCGCTTGGCGCGCACTTCGACGTTCACGGTCTTGGAGGTGGCGCCGCGCCCGCTCCCCGAGGACACCTTGAGCTCGCTGCGCTGGCGCCGGCGCAGGGTGATCTTGCTGGGGCCGGCACTCTTGGCCGACGCCTTTTCACCCTTGCCGTGGTTGCGGCGCAGGAAGTCCAGCAATTTCGACTTTTCGTCGTTGCTGACGACTTCATCGGGGTCGGAGAACTTCATGCCGGCCTCGCCAAGCTGCGCCAGCAGCTTGTCGGCAGACATGTCCAGGACCTTGGCCAGTTGCTTGATGGTGACGTCCGACATAGTTCTCTCTTCTCCGCATCTGTGCGCTGACTGCTGCGCTCCGGTTCCCCGGGCGCGTACGCCATCCCTGGTGGAAAGCCCTCGGGCCTTCCCGACACGCCCTTCCCGGGCGTGGTCACCCCGCGTTAGCCACCCTGCTCCAGGCGCTCGATCAGGGGCGCACGGGCCGCCATGATCAGGGCCGCGGCCCGCTCCTCGTCCATGCCCTCGATGTCGATGAGGTCGTCGACGGCCAGGTCGGCCAGGTCCTCGGCCGTGGCGATGCCCGCACCGGCCAGCACGTAGGCCGTGGCCTCGTCCATGCCTTCGAGCGTCAGCAAATCTTCGGAGGGCTGGTGCTCGTCGACGCCTTCCTCGACGGCCAGCGCCTCGGTCAGCAGCGCGTCACGCGCGCGCGAACGCAGCTCCTCGACGATGTCCTCGTCGAAACCTTCCACGGCCAGCAGCTCGGCTTCCGGCACGTAGGCGATTTCCTCGATGCTGGAAAAGCCTTCCTGCACCAGGATGGTGGCGATTTCCTGGTCGACTTCCAGCTTGTCCATGAACAGTTCCAGGGCCGCCTGCTGCTCGGCCTCGCTCTTGGCGGTGACGTCGTCCTGGGTCATCACGT
>CAZBZD010000326.1:0-1935 GCA_964496295.1 uncultured Rhodanobacteraceae bacterium
CTGCCGGTGCTGATCACCCTGCCCATCTTCTTCGGCCTCTACGAGTTGCTGCGCGAGAGCGTGGAGTTGCGCCAGGCGCCATTCATCTTCTGGATCCACGACCTGTCGGTGGCCGACCCCTATTTCGTCCTGCCGATCCTGTACGCGATCGTGATGCTGATCCAGAGCATGACCATGCCGATGACGCCCGGCATGGACGGCACCCAGCAGAAGATCATGAAGTTCATGCCGGTCGCCTACGCCGTGTTCTTCGCCTTTTTCCCGGCGGGCCTGTCGATTTACTACATCGTCAACACCCTGTGCCGCCTGCTGACCCAGTGGTGGGTGTTCCGCCAGGTGGACCAGGCCGAGGCGCGCAAGAAGGAAGCGTCCAAGGCCTGATCGATGATCCGTTCGCCCTGAGCCCTTCGTCAAGCTCAGGACAGAGCGTAGGTCGGGTTGGCTTCATCAACCCGACATCTTCGGTACGCCGGAACGTTTGTCGGGTCCAGACCCGACCTGCATGCCTCCTGGTGCAGTAGTGCACAAGATGTGCTCGTACAGCTTCAAGCAAGAGCCATTGGGGTTCGTGACCATGCCAGCCGCCGATCCGGACACCATCGCCGCCATCGCCACCGCCCCCGGGGCGGCCGGTGTCGGCGTGGTGCGGGTATCCGGGCCGCGGGCCGCGGTCATCGCCTGCACCCTGCTCGGCCGCGAACCGGTGCCGCGCCACGCCCACTTCGCGTCTTTGCGCGCGGCCGACGGCGAGGTCGTCGACCACGGCCTGCTGCTGCTGTTCCCCGCACCGCATTCCTACACCGGCGAGCACGTGCTGGAATTGCAGGCCCACGGCAGCGCCGTGGTGCTGGACCGGCTGCTGCGCCGGGTCTGCGCGCTGGGCGCGCGGCCGGCGCGGCCGGGCGAATTCAGCGAACGCGCCTTCCTCAACGGCAAGCTGGACCTGGCCCAGGCCGAGGCCGTGGCCGACCTGATCGCGGCGCGCTCGGAAAGCGCCGCGCGCGCGGCCGTGCGTTCGCTGCAGGGACAGTTCTCGCAGCGCGTCGAGGCCCTGCTCGAGGCGCTCACCGCATTGCGCGTGCACATCGAGGCGGCCATCGATTTTCCCGAGGAAGAAATCGATTTCCTGGCCGATCCGGTCATCGGCACGCGACTGGATGCCCTGCGTGGCGACCTGGACACCCTGCTCGCCGAAGCCCGTCGCGGCCTGCGCCTGGCCGACGGCCTGAGCGTGGCCATCGTGGGCCGGCCCAACGTCGGCAAGTCCAGCCTGCTCAACGCCCTGGCCGGCGACGAACGCGCCATCGTCACCGCCATCGCCGGTACCACCCGCGACGCCCTGCGCGAAATGCTCGACATCGACGGCGTGACGCTGGAAATGATCGACACCGCCGGCCTGCGCGACACCGGCGACGAGGTCGAACGCGAAGGCGTGCGCCGCGCGCGCACCCACCTTGCCCGCGCCGACCTGGCCCTGCTGGTGACCGAGGCGGAGCATGCCGAGGCCGACCTGGCGCTGCTGGCCGACCTGCCCGCGACCACGCCGCGCCTGGTCATCGTCAACAAGGTTGATCTTGCCGCCGGCACGGCGCGTGCGGAAACCCGCGACGGCGTCGACTGGCTGTGGCTGTCGGCGCGCACCGGCACCGGGCTGGATGCCTTGCGGGCCCGCTTGAAGCATCTTGCCGGTGCCGACGAAGCCGCGGCCGGCGGTACCTTCAGCGCGCGACGCCGCCACGTGCTGGCGCTGGAGCGCACCCGCGCCCGTCTCGACGCCGCCGACCGCAGCCTGCGCGACACCCGCGCCGGCGAGCTGGCCGCCGAGGAACTGCACCAGGCGCAGCAGGCGCTGGGCGAAATCACCGGCGCGTTCTGCCCGGACGACCTGCTCGGCGCGATCTTTTCCAGCTTCTGCATCGGCAAGTAGGGCGGGCA
>CAZBZD010000327.1:0-1922 GCA_964496295.1 uncultured Rhodanobacteraceae bacterium
GGAGCGAAACCAGCCACGCCATGCAGCAGCGCCGCGACAACCCGGCCAGCGCCGACGCGGAACTGGCCTGGCGCACGGCCGACGACGACCCGGGCATCAGCCCGTCGCTGGGCTTCGATCCGTCCGGCGACGTGGCCGCGCCCTGGATCGTGCGCGGCGTGCGTCCGCGCGTGGCGATCCTGCGCGAACAGGGCGTCAACGGCCAGGTCGAAATGGCCGCCGCCTTCACCCGCGCCGGCTTCGACGCCGTCGACGTGCACATGAGCGACCTGCTGGCCGGGCGCCACCAGTTGCAGGACTTCGCCGGCTTCGCCGCCTGCGGCGGTTTCTCCTACGGCGACGTGCTCGGCGCCGGCCGCGGCTGGGCCACCTCGATCCTGCACAACGGCAGGCTGCGCGAGCAGTTCGAGCGCTTCTTCCTCGACGACGGCCGCTTCGTGCTGGGCGTGTGCAACGGCTGCCAGATGCTGTCGCAGCTCAAGGACATCATCCCCGGCGCGCAGCATTGGCCGCGCTTCCTGCGCAACGTGTCCGAACAGTACGAGGCGCGCCTGGCCACGCTGGAAGTGATCGACTCGCCCAGCATCCTGCTCAAGGGCATGGCCGGGTCGCGCATCCCGGTGGTGGTCGCCCACGGCGAGGGCCAGGCGTATTTCGACAACCAGTGCAGCCCGGCCAGGAGCCAGGCGTGCCTGCGCTACGTCGACAACCACGGCCGCCCCACCGAGGACTATCCGCTCAATCCCAACGGTTCGCCCGGCGGCCTCACCGGTTTCACCGCCGCCGACGGCCGCGTCACCATCATGATGCCGCACCCCGAGCGCGTGTTCCGCAGCGTGCAGATGAGCTGGCACCCGGCGGAGTGGGGCGAGGATTCGCCGTGGATGCGGTTGTTCCGCAATGCCCGTGCCTGGGTGGGGTGAGTTGAGAGGGGCGAGGGGCGGGTAGCGGGGGCGCCAAAATCGATGGTTGAGGTCATGGTGGTGGCATCGGACAAAAAGCAAGTCGGGCGGGCATTGCCCGCCGTTGTCCGCTAACTCCAAAAATTCCTTGGCCGTCGATTTTGGCGCCCCCGCTACTCGCCCCTCGTCCCTCGCCCCTGCATACTTCCCCCATGAGCCCGTTCGAGCCGACGCCTCCGCCATTCCTCAGCACCCTCATCGTCGCCGCCGACAGCGGCGCGGGCCTGCGCGAATGCGTGCGCCGCGTGCTGGCCGGCGAAGCCGTGCGCGAGGTGCTGCTGCTGGACAACGCTTCCGCCGACGGCATGCCCGAGGCCATCGAACGCGAATACGCCGATGATCCGCGCGTGCAGGTGGTGCGCAACGGCGCCAACCTCGGCTTCGGCGCGGCCATGAACCGCGGCGCCGCACTGGCCACCGGCGACGTCCTGCTGCTGCTCAACCCCGATTGTCTGCTGGCCCCGGGCGACGTGCAGAAACTGCTCGACACGCTGGCCAACGAACCACGCGCCGGCCTGGTCGGCGCCGTGGTCTGTGATGCCGACGGCACCCTCGATCCCGCATCCCGCCGTCGCGACCCGCTGCTGCATCGTTCGCTCAACACCCTGACGGGTCGTGCTTCACGCGAAGCGGATGACCCGCGCTGCGAGGGCATTCCCGTGCCGGGACCGGTGCCGGACGGCGTCGAGGAAGAGGAAGCGGTATCCGGCGCGCTGATGCTGCTGCCGCGCCGCGTGTTCGACGAGCTCGGCGGTTTCGACGAAGGCTATTTCCTGCACTGCGAAGATCTCGACCTGTGCCGCCGCGTGCGCGACGCCGGGTACCGCGTGCTGCTGGACGGCCGCGTGCGCGTGCACCATGCCAAGGGCGGTTCCAGCCGGCATCGCCCGGTCTTCGTCAGCCGGCACAAGCACCGCGGCATGTGGCGCTGGTTCCGCAAGTTCGATCCGGCCGCGCGCA
>CAZBZD010000328.1:0-1909 GCA_964496295.1 uncultured Rhodanobacteraceae bacterium
CCGATGTTGACCAGCTTGGCCAGCTCGACGATCGGGAAGAACCCCGCGGTCAACGCCGTGCCCACGCCGAGAATGATGGTGGGACGATACGGCGTGTTGTACTTCGGATGCGACTTGGCAAACCAGCGCGGCAACAGGCCGTCACGCGACAGCGCGAACCAGATGCGCGCCGCGCCCAGCATGAAGGCAAACACCACGCTGGTGATGCCGCATACCGCGGCGATATTGATGATCACGCTGATCCAGTCCAAGCCACGCGCCTGGAAAGCCGCGCTTACCGGCGCCTGCACGTTGAGTTCGGTGAACGGCACCATGCCGGTCAGCACCAGCGACACGCCGAAATACATCAGCATGGCAACCGCCAGCGACAAGACGACGGCCAGAGGCAGGTCACGCTGTGGATTCTTCGATTCCTCGGCTGCCGTGGTCAACGTGTCGTAACCGAAACAGGCAAAGAACACGATGCTGGCGGCCGCCATCACGCCGGCCCAGCCATACTGCATCGTTCCGTCCGCAAGCACCTTCATTTCGGGAACGAACGGGTGCCACAAGTCGGTATTGACGAAGAACGCGCCCACGACGATCACCACGACCACGCCGATCACCTTCAACGCCACCACGACGGTGTTGAAGCGTGCGCCGATCTCGGTGCGCGCCACCTGCAGCCAGGCGATCAGCAACGCAATCACCGCCGCGAACAGATTGAACACGTGGCCATTGTCCGGATGCGTCGGGTCATAGGCTCCCCGCAACATGGCCGGCAACTGCCATCCGGTGGCCTGCTCGATCAACGATTGCAGGTAATTGGATGCCCCCGCGGCCACGATCGCCACGATCAAGGCATATTCGATCAGGAGATCCCAGCCGATGATCCATGCCGGCAATTCGCCCAGCACGGCGTAACCATAGGTATAGGCGCTGCCGGTGACCGGGATCATGCCGGCAAACTCGGCATAGGCCAGCGCGGCGCAGGCACTGCCGATGCCGGCGATCAGGAAACTCAGCACGATGGCCGGGCCGGCATGCAAGGCCGCTTCGTGCGGTGCCAGTACGAACACGCCAACGCCGACGATGGCGCCCACGCCGATGGCGGTAAGCTGCCACACCCCCATGGAACGGTTGAAATCGGTGCTGGCCCCGGCATCGGTCTGCAACTGCTCCACCGACTTGTGCCGGACCAGCTTGGCAAAAAAGCCCATGCAATACTCCTGTGGTTATTCAGGTTGCAAGAAACGACACCCTACCTGCCCTTGACGCTGAACCCAAGCCCACTGATCCGCGAAATGCAGGCAGGATCGGCCAAAAACCCCGCACGAAGCGGCATCTCGCCAGTCCATGCTGGTAGCATGCGAACCATGACCGAGCCCTCATCGACCACCCATTTCGGCTTCCGCGACGTCCCCGTGGCGGAAAAACAGCAGCTCGTCGGCCGGGTTTTCACCTCCGTCGCGCGCAATTACGACCTCATGAACGACCTGATGTCCTTCGGCATCCATCGTTTGTGGAAGCGCCACTTCGTCGCCGTGAGCGGCATCCGCAAGGGCGACAGGGTGCTGGACCTGGCCGGCGGCACCGGCGACATCGCCGCGCTGCTGAAACCCGTGGTGGGCAGCGGGGGCGACATCGTGGTCGGCGACATCAACGCCGCCATGCTCGGCGTCGGCCGCGACCGCCTCACCGACCGCGGCATCGTCAAGGGCATCGACTGGGCCCAGATCAATGCCGAACGCCTGCCTTTCGCCGACAACTCCTTCGATGCCGTGACCATGGCTTTCGGCCTGCGCAACGTCACCGACAAGGAAGCCGCCCTGGCCGACATCCGCCGCGTGCTCAAGCCCGGCGGCCGCGCCCTGGTCCTGGAGTTTTCCAAGGTCAGGAATCCCGTCTTCAACAAGCTCTACGACTTCCA
>CAZBZD010000329.1:0-1909 GCA_964496295.1 uncultured Rhodanobacteraceae bacterium
TTCAACAACCTCACCAAGGCGTTGAGCTTCAACATCTACGACATCTGCTACGCGGTGTCCGAAGAGGAGCGCCAGCGCTACATCGAGTACATCGACGAGGCCTACGACGCCGACCGCCTGACCCAGATCCTCACCGAGGTGGCCAACACCATCGGCGCCAACATCCTCAACATCGCGCGCCAGGACTACGATCCGCAGGGCGCGTCGGTGACCATCCTCATCTCCGAGGAGCCGGTGCTGGACAAGCTCGGGCGCGACAGCATCGCCGGGGCCATGGTGGCGCACATGGACAAGAGCCACATCACCGTCCACACCTACCCGGAAACGCACCCGCACAACGGCATCGCCACCTTCCGCGCCGACATCGACGTGGCCACCTGCGGCGTGATCTCGCCGCTGAAGGCGTTGAATTTCCTGATCGACAGCTTCGAGTCCGACATCGTGGTGTGCGACTACCGCGTGCGCGGCTTCACCCGCGACGTGAAGGGCAAGAAGCACTTCATCGACCACAAGATCAACTCGATCCAGGACTACCTGGCGCGGCACATCAAGCGCAAGTACGAGATGTTCGACGTCAACGTGTACCAGGAGAACATGTTCCACACCAAGATGCACATCAAGGACTTCGACCTGGACACCTACCTGTTCGAGACCCATGCCGCGGAGCTGCCCTTCAAGGACCGGCGCCGCATCGAGAACCTGCTGCGGCGCGAGATCGAGGAACTGTTCCACGGCCGCAACCTGATGTGACGAGGGGCGGGGGATGAGGGGCGAGTGGCGAGGGCGCTTTTCGAAGCGATTCGTGTAGGGTGGGCCAAGGCCACCTTGCGTGGCTGAATATGGTTCGCGCCTTGATTTGATCGCTTCGGACGCGGCAAGCGGCAACACGACGCTCATGACGATTTCGCGCGAGCCGACAAGTCTGATCTTGCGCTCCCGCTACCCGTCCCCAATCCCCCGTACGAACAGGCCTCGGCCCCCAAACCAGCGCCCTCGCTACTCGCCCCTCATCCCTCGCCCCTAGATCCGGTAAGCCACCGTCTTCATCAGCTTCGACGCCAACCGCATCAGCGTCGGTATCGGCGCCGGCAGGGCCACGCCGCCGCGGGCCAGGGCGTTGTCGGCATGGCGGATCTCGTCGGCCTGCATCTGCGCGAGGATGGCGCGCGAGCGCCGGTCCTGCCCGGGCAGGCGGGTGATGTGCTCGGCCAGGTGGGCCTCGACCTGGCGCTCGGTCTCGACCACGAAGCCCAGGCTGATCGGGTCGCCGATGGCCGCCGCCACGGCGCCGATGGCATGGCTGCCGGCGTACCACAGCGGATTGAGCAGGCTGGGGCGCGCTTCCAGCTCGGCCAGGCGGCCGGCGCACCAGGCCAGGTGATCGGTTTCTTCGGCCGCGGCCTGTTCCAGGTGGCGGCGGGTGGCCTCGTCGCGGGCCAGCATGGCCTGGCCCTGGTAAAGGGCCTGGGCGCAGACTTCGCCGGTGTGGTTGATGCGCATCAGGCCGGCCACGTGGCGGCGTTCGCGCTCGTCCAGTTCGACCGGCTCCAGGGCGGCGGCGGGGGACGGCCGGTCGGCCGCCGGCGTGCCCGCCACGGCGCCGATGGCGGTTTCCAGGCCGTCCAGCAGGCGGTCGATGGGGGTCGGTTGGCGGGTGCTCGGGTGCATGGCCGGTCGCGTCGGGAGGAGGCCATGATTCTAATGCGCGCCGCCCGCGGCAGGGTGCTGGCGCGCGAGGGCGCGTGCCTGCTACAATAAGCGGCTGCGTGGAAGCCGCATGTACTTGCGGGAGGCCCTGCCTTCGGCTACACTTTCGCGCCTTTCGTTTCACCCATTTCGGCTCGCCCCCGGGGCGGCAGACAGGTATTTCCAACGATGAAGACGTTCAGCGCCAAGCCTGAAAGCGTCA
>CAZBZD010000330.1:0-1907 GCA_964496295.1 uncultured Rhodanobacteraceae bacterium
TCACCCGCCCGCTCGACCCGGAGGTGGCGGCGATGGTGCAGAGCACCATCGACAAGGGTTACCGCGATTTCGTCGACCGCGTGGCCAAGGCCCGCGGCAAGAGCTACGCCGCCATCGACGCCGTGGCCCGGGGCCGCGTGTGGACGGGCCGGCAGGCGCTCGAACGCGGCCTGGTGGACGAGCTCGGCGGCCTGCATGCCGCCGTCGGCAAGGCGGCCGCGCTGGCCGGCCTCGGCGAATCGTATTCGGTGGGCTACCTGCAGCCGGAAACCTCCGGCTTCGGGAGGTTCATGCAGGGCCTGAGCCGCAATGCCGCCGTGCGCGTGATGCTGGCCCACGGCATCCGGCTGCCGGCGTGGGCCGGCCCGCTGGCGCGTCGCGCGTTGCCGGACCTGACCCTGTTCCGGCAGGCGCGCGCCGGCCGGCCGGCGGTGTACGCTTACTGCTTCTGCTCGGCACGATGAGCACCCATTCCGGATCGGGAGGCAATGCCATGAGTCACAAGGGAAGCTGTCACTGCGGCCGTATCGCGTTCGAGGTCGAAGGCGACCCGGAGCAGCTCGTCGAATGCAACTGCTCGCATTGCAGTCGCAAGGGCTACCTGCTGTGGTTCGTGCCGCGCGAGGCGCTGCACCTGGCCACGCCCGAGGCCGACATGGCCACGTACACGTTCAACAAGCACGCCATCCGGCACCATTTCTGTCCGGTGTGCGGCTGCGCGCCGTTCGGTTTCGGCGCGGATCACGAAGGCAACGAAATGGCCGCCGTGAACGTGCGCTGCCTGCCGGAGCTGGACCGGTCGGCACTGGACGTCAAGCAGGTCGACGGACGCAGCCTGTAGGGCGGGCAGTGCCCGCCATCGAAGGCCCGGTGATGCGTTGACCGTGTTCGGCGCGCAATGCCCGTCCTGCTGGCTTGTCACTGACTCTGTTTTTCGATCGCCTGCTGCTGGCGCTTGGCGTGGGCATCCACTTTCTGCTGCACGGCCCTGGCCTTGTCGCGGTCCTTGAGCAGGCTGTCCCACGGCGTCTTCACGTGCCGCGCGCTGGCGGCGGCCTGCGGCGCCGGCGCGGGGACCGGCGGCGGGGTGGGCGACGAGCAGGCCGCCAGCAGCAGGCCGGCGGCGGTCGACAGCAGGATGCGCATGGTCGGACTCCCTCGGGGCGATGACCGTCACAGTGTGGCCCCGTCGCCGGCGGCTTGTCGTGTGCCGCGTCACGCCGGGGCCTTTCCGGCGCGGTCCCGCGCGGCGGCATCCCGCGTTATGCTTGGGCTCCGCATGACAGCCGGTATCCGCCGATGGACGCCCCCTCTCATCCCCGACTGGAAAGCTGGCGCCTGGACGGCCACACCGCGCTGGTCACCGGCGCCAGCCAGGGCATCGGCCTGGCCTGCGCGCGCGAGCTGGCGGTGCTGGGCGCCGACGTGCTGATGGTGGCCCGCGACGAGGCCGCGCTGGAGCAGGCGCGCGCGGAACTGGCCGAGGAATGCGCGCCGGCCGAGGTGCTGGCCTTCGCCGCCGACCTTTCCGGACCGGAGGCGCGCCTGGACGTGTTCGACTGGGTCAACGACCTCGACATGCCGTTGTCGCTGCTGGTCAACAATGTCGGCAACAACCTGGTCAAGCCGGCGCTCGACTACAGCGACGACGAATGGCGCGCGTTGTTCGCGACCAACCTCGACAGCGCCTGGGACATGAGCCGCCTGGCGCATCCGCACCTGGCGCGGCACGTGCATGCGGCGATCGTCAACGTGGGCTCGGTGTCCGGCATCACGCACGTGCGCACCGGCGCGCCGTACGGCATGACCAAGGCGGCGCTGCACCAGCTCACGCGCAACCTCGCCTGCGAATGGGCCGACGACGGCATCCGCGTCAACGCGGTCGCGCCGTGGTACATCCGCACCCG
>CAZBZD010000331.1:0-1906 GCA_964496295.1 uncultured Rhodanobacteraceae bacterium
TCCAGCATGGAACGCTACGACATGTACAAGTTCACCGCGGCCAGCAAGGTGCTGCCGCTGCCGACCTATGCGCGCGTGACCAACCTGGCCAACGGCAAGAGCGTGATCGTGCGCGTCAACGACCGCGGGCCGTTCGTGGACGGGCGCATCATCGACCTGTCCTACGCCGCCGCCGTGCGCATCGGCATCTGGCCCAGGGGCACGGGCATGGTGGAGGTGCAGGCCATCGACCCGGCGCACCCCCAGGAACTGTCGAAGCCGAAGGTTGTCCGAAACGACGATGCCCGGCACGGCATCTGGCTGCAAGTGGGGTCGTTCGCCGATCGCGCCAACGCCGAACGGCTGGCGGCGCGCCTGCGCCGCGCCCATCTTGCGCCGGTGCGCGTTTCGGGTGTCACGCTGCACGGGCGCCGCTTCACGCGCGTGCGGCTGGGGCCCCTGCACGATGCCGATGCCGTCGACCGGATCAGCGCCGCGGTCCAGCGCCTGGGCCTGCCGGCGCCGCAAGTCGCGGTAGACTAGGCGCCGGTGCGCAAGAACCGGGGGCGACCGCGACCACGGAAGGCACGGGTGGTTGCCGGTCGGGCGTGAAGCAGTCCGACATGTGCCGTTTTTCCTGATTTGTCCTTGGAACCATTGATGATGTCATTTCGCCGCCGACCGGCATTCGTGATCTTCGCTGCCCTCGTGGCCGGCATATTCGCCTTTGGCGTGTTTGCCTCGCCCGCGCCGCAATCGACGCCGCGCCCGCAGGTGCCGCAGCCGGCGGTGCCGAAGGTGCCCGTGCCGCCGCCGCCGCAGTTCAAGTCGACGAGCTGGGTGCTGATGGACTACACCACCGGGCGCATCCTGGCCAGCAAGAACCCGGACAAGCGCGTGGAGCCGGCGTCGATCACCAAGATCATGACCGACTACGTGGTCTCGGCCATGGTCACGGCCGGCAAGGTGCACATGGACGACCAGGTCTACATCAGCGAGAACGCGTGGAAGAAGGGCGGCGCCGGCACCGACGGCTCGACCAGCTTCCTCAAGGTCAAGTCGAAGGTGCCGCTGAAGGTCCTGATGGAAGGCCTGATCGTGCAGTCGGGCAACGACGCGGCCATCGCCCTGGCCGAGCACGTGGCCGGCAGCGAGCAGGGCTTCGTGTCGCTGATGAACGCCTACGCCGGGCGCCTGGGCATGAAGAACACGCACTATTCCAACGTGTCCGGCTACCCGGTGCCCAACCATTACAGTTCCGCCCGCGACACGGCGATCCTGTCGCGCGCCCTGATCCACGACTTCCCGGCGGACTACAAGATCTCGTCGATGAAGAAGGTCACCATCAACGGCATCACCCAGTACAACCGCAACAGCCTGCTCTGGCGCGATCCGAGCGTGGACGGCATCAAGACCGGCCATACCAAGGAGGCCGGTTATTGCCTGGCCGCCTCGGCCGAGCGCAACGGCCAGCGCCTGATCGCGGTCGTCATGGGCACGCCCAGCGCCAAGGCCCGCGTCAACGATGCCGAGGCGCTGCTCAACTACGGATTCCGGTTCTATGAATCGCACGAACTGTTCCAGGCCGGCCAGGTGCTGGCCAGCCCGCGCCTGTGGAAGGGCGAGGCGGATCATCTGGACATCGGTCTGGCCCAGGACCTGGCATTGACGGTCAAGCGCGGTACCTACGAGGAACTGAAGGCCAGCATCAACGTTCCGGCGACCCTGATCGCCCCGTTCAAGAAGGGCCAGAAGGTCGGCACGCTGACGGTCTCGCTGCACGGCAAGACGCTGCTGACGCGCCCGGTCGTGGCGCTTGCCGATGCCCCCGAAGGCGGTTTCTTCTCGCGCCTGTGGGACACCATCATGCTGTGGTTCTACGGCAACAACGGCAACCAGCAGACCGCCGTGCGCACCGGCAAGGCCG
>CAZBZD010000332.1:0-1905 GCA_964496295.1 uncultured Rhodanobacteraceae bacterium
AGCTCGCGCCCATTGTCGGCGTTGATGCCGCCGATGGCCACCAGCGGCAGGCCGAGGACGGCGGCCTTGTGCAGCAGGTCGGGCGTGGCCCGGCACGCGTCCGGCTTGGTCGGCGAGGCGAAGAAGGCGCCGAAGGCCAGGTAGTCCGCCCCCGCGGCGGCAAAGCGGCGGGCCCGCCCGGGATCGTCGTAGCACGACACGCCGATGATGGCCCCGCGGCCGAGGCGCCGGCGGGCCGCGGCCAGGGAGGCGTCGTTCCGGCCCAGGTGCACGCCGTCGGCCGCACAGGCGACAGCCAGTTCCACGTCGTCGTTGATGATCAGGGCCGCGCGGTGGCGGCGGCACAGCGATGCCAGCGCGCGGGCCTCGGCCAGGCGCCGGGGCGGGTCGCGCGTCTTGTCGCGGTATTGCAGCATCCGTGCGCCGCCGGCCAGCGCCTGCCCGGCCACGTCGGCCAGGTCGTGGCGCGGGCCGTTGGTGATGGCGTACAGGCCGCCGCCCGCCAGTGCCGGGTGAGTCATCGCGTCATCCCCGGCAGGGTGCGTTTTGCGCGGCAAATTGCGACAATGGGCGTCGTTTTCCAGTTGGTGCGTACAACCTCATGAGTGTTCCCGGTACGGAATCGGCGCCGTTGCGCAAGTGGATGTGTGTGGTCTGCGGCTTCATCTACGACGAAGCCGAAGGGCTGCCCGAGGAAGGCATCGAGCCGGGTACGCGCTGGGAAGACATCCCCGATACCTGGACCTGCCCGGACTGCGGCTCGACCAAGGACGACTTCGAGATGGTCGAGGTCGACTGACCGGCCCGGAAGCCGTTCACGGCTCCACGTTGCCGATGCGGCCCTCGATCGTCAGCTCGTCGCCGACGCTGGCACCGATGGCCACGGCCGTGCCGGCCGGCAGCTCCAGCACGTACTTGGCCGGCTCGTTGCTGGGGTAGGTCGGGCACGGCACCGTCTTGCACGGCGGCACGTTCAGTTGCATCGACACCAGCTTGCGGTCCTTGTCGAAGAACAGGATGTCGAGCGGAATCAGGGTGTCCTTCATCCAGAACGTCTGCGGCTTTTCGCTGGCAAACACGAACAGCATGCCGTGGTCGGCGGCCAGCTGCTCGCGATCCATCAGCCCGCGCGCGCGCATGGCCTCCGTGGTGGCCAGTTCCACGCTGAAATGATGGGCATCCAGTACCACCGAGTGCGGTGCGTCGGCATGCTGCCCGGCCGAGGGCATGGCAGCGCAGGCGCTGCAGCCGAAGGCCAGCAGCAGGGGCAGGAGAAAGTGCTTCATCGGGGGACTCCGGTGGGGCGAGGAGCAGGCAGTGTATCGCCAACGCCGCCGGCGCGCGGCATGCGGCGACCCCGGCATGAAGATGCACAAAAAGCTTCCCACGGCCCCCCGTCAGGAGTATGATTCGCACCCCCGGCAGGACGGCAACGACCGTGCCGGTCGGAAGGAAGCCGGGACCCGGAAAAATTTTTGTCTTCGGGTGTTGACGGAACCGGAATCCAATGTAAGATGTGCGGCTCGCTCGGGACGAAAGGTTCCGGCAACGGGGCTCCGGAAGGGGCCTGGAAGCGAGGATCTTTGACAGTGTGCGCAGGTGACTTGTGTGGGCGTCTTGCGACTGGATGCATGTCCAAGTAAGCAAGAACGTCCAAACCTTTAACCTAAGTAGTTCAGCGATGAATTGCCGGTTGGGTTCGGACCTTCGGAAAGATAGGCGGCTTCGGTCGTCGAAACATCAAGTGAAGAGTTTGATCCTGGCTCAGATTGAACGCTGGCGGCATGCCTAACACATGCAAGTCGAACGGCAGCAGGCCGCTGGGATCCCTTCGGGGTGACCTTGGTGCTGGCGAGTGGCGGACGGGTGAGTAAGGCATCGGGACCTGCCCATGGCGTGGGGGAT
>CAZBZD010000333.1:0-1898 GCA_964496295.1 uncultured Rhodanobacteraceae bacterium
GGGGGATGGTGGGTGTTACGGGTTGCGGGGTGGGTCTTCTGGAGGCAGGCGGCGCAGGAAGACGGTCATTTCCTTTTCCGCTTGTTTGTCGCCGCGCTCGTGGGCCACGCTGATGCCCTGGCGCCATGCCTCGGCCGCCGCTTCGGCATCGCCGTTTGCGAGCAGGGCCTTGCCGAGCAGTTTCCACGCGGCGGAATACTGCGCGTCGAAGTCGAGGGTTTTCCGGCATTGCGCGGCCGCTTCCGCGGCGTCGCCGGCCGCCAGCAGGGCGTTGGCCAGCGAGAAGCGCAGCAGGGCGCCGTCGCGGGGGCCGCCGAGCTGGGCACGCAGGTTGGCGATCAGGGTCGCGTTCATGGCTGGGCGCGATAGCGGCCGGGGTGCGCCGGGTCGATGATGCGGGTGGGCTGCACGGGCTCGGGCGGCGTGCGCCCGGCCTGGATGTCGGCCAGGGTGCGCGCGGGCCAGGTCACCGTCCAGGAGGAACGGAAGGGCTGGATCAGCAGCGCGTAACGGCGGGCCCGGGGCATCAGCTCGTCGGGGTGGGTGACGATCAGGCCGTCGGGATGCCGGCGCGCGAATTTCGCGATCGCGGCCGGGCTGTACAGCTCCTCGATGGGCCGGGTCAGGCGGCCGTCGAAATGGAACTGGCCGTCGTAGCCGCCCACGTAGGCCAGGCGGTGGCCGGAGGCTTCCGCCCGGTGCAGCAACTGCGCCGTCGGATGCAGGTCGTAGTGCGGCCACCAGGCCAGCGTGAACAACGTGTTGAAGGCCAGCGCGCCGATCAGCCCGGCCATGGCCAGGCGGCGCATTTCGCCGCGGCCGCGCAGGAACAGCAGCAGCCCCAGCAGCAGGAAGATCACGCTGACGAAGCGCCCGTCCGGCGCCACGGCCCGCGCCCAGGTGTTGTCGATATGGCCGCCTGCCACCAGCCAGGGCAGCACGAACAGGAATACCGCGAGCGCGACGTAGCCCAGCCCCAGCAGCCAAGTGCCGAGCCCGGCATGGCGGGCCAGCACGGGATGGCGTTCGCGCAGCAGGGCGATGGCGCCGGCCAGCAGCAGCATGCTGCCGGCGAACTCGGGCAGCGGGTAGTACGCCTGCTTGCCGCTGATCAGCGACAGCGCGACCAGCATCGGCAGCAGCCAGCACAGGCCGAAGCGGATGCCGGATTCCAGCGGCCGGCGCAGGGCGCCCAGCGCCGCCCAGGCGCGCGGCCAGAAGAAGAACGGGAACAGCAGCACCGGCAGGCGGGTGAAATACCACCACCACGGCCGCGAGTGGCTCTGCAGCGGCATCGCGTGCTGGACGCCGTCGACCACGCGCGCGGCGGTCTGGGTGAACAGCAGCCGGTGGCGGTATTCCGGGCCGCCGACGAACACGGCCGGCACCACCCAGACGGCGAGGATCGCCAGGCCCAGCAGCACGCCCAGCACGCCGCGGCCGTACCAGCGCGCGCGGTGCGCGCGGGCCCAGTCGTTCCACAGCGGCCCCAGCAGCCAGGGAAAGACCACGTGCAGCAGCATCACCGGGCCCTTGGTCAGCAGGCCCAGGCCGAGGCACAGGCCGAACAGCCACCAGCGCGGCTCGACGCGCCCGGGCCTGGGGGTCAGGCACAGCAGCGCCGCCAGCACCCACACGGCCAGCAGCACGTCGTACATGATCTGCAGGTCGAACAGGAACGCGTACACCAGCGCCATCAGCATCCACGGCGTGGCCCTGGCCACCCACGGGCGCTCGGGGAACAGGCGTTGCGCCAGCAGCATGGCCAGCACCAGCTCGGTGGCGCCGAAGCCCACTTCCAGCACGCGCGGCCAGATGTCGTTGACGCCGAACACGAACCAGCCGGCGTGGATCATCCAGAACAGCAGCGGCGCCTTCTCGCTGTAGGGCTGGCCGTT
>CAZBZD010000334.1:0-1890 GCA_964496295.1 uncultured Rhodanobacteraceae bacterium
AGGTGGTAGACGTAGGCCGCCAGCACGTGGATCTGGCTGTCGGTGAGGCGCTTGTCCCAGTTCGGCATGTGGCCCTGGCGGCCGTCGTGGATGGTGTGGTGGATGTCGGCCACGGAGCTGCCCCACTTCCAGGTGTCGTCGGTGAGGTCGGGCGCGCCCAGCGCCGGGTTGCCGGTGCCGTCGGCGCCGTGGCAGGCGGCGCAGGTGGTCTTGAAGATCGGCTCGGCCTGTTTTGCCATGGCCGCGTCGTGCGTGCGACCGGACAGGCCGAGCACGTATTGCGTCAGGTTGTCGACGGTGTCCTCGCCGAGGGCCTTCCATGCCGGCATCACGCCGTTGCGGCCGTCGTGGATGGAGGTGGTGATGGCCTTGCCGCTGTCGCCGAACAGCCAGGCGTCGTCGGTCAGGTCGGGCGCGCCGATGATGGCGTTGCCGCGCGCGTCGGTGCCGTGGCAGGCCTCGCAGTTGTCGCCGAACAGGCGCTGGCCCATCCGGATGGCCTTCGGGTCGCGCGAAAGTCCGGCGACGGTGTACAGGTCGAAGCGCGCCTCCAGGCTGCCGAGCCGGGCGCGGTTGGCCGCGGTCGCCTCGTGCCACTGGCGGTGCGAGGTCCACTTCAGCACGCCGGGATTGTTGCCGAAGCCCGGGTACAGGATCAGGTAGCCGAAGGCGCCGATGAACATCGCGAACGACACCAGGATCCACCACAGCGGCAGGCGGTGCAGCCCTTCGCGGATGGTGCCGTTGGCCCAGGAATGGCCGGTGGTGCCGTCGCTCGCGGTCGGAATCCGCGCGCGCGGACCCCACAGGAACAGGAAGAAGATGCTGCCGAGGTTGATCACCACCAGCACCATCACGAAGATCGACAGGCCGGTGCTCATCCCTGCGCCTCCCCGTCGTCGTGGCCTTCGGCTTCCTCGTCGTGCATCGGCATCGCGGCCAGGCGCGAGAAGGTCGGCTTGTGTTCCTTGCGCCAGGCCCAGATCCAGATGCCGATGAAGGTGCCCATGAACACCACCGTGATGACGCCGACGACGTGGCCCCAGATCGGGTTCATGGCCGGCCTCCGTTGCTCGCGGCGACGCTCGTGGCCGACGCTTTCACCGGATGCGGTTCGTTGTCGATGCCCAGGCCCTGCAGGTAGGCGACCAGCGCGTCCATTTCGGTCTTGCCCTCGAGCTTCGCGGGCGCCGCGGCAATCTGCTTGTCGGTGTACGGGTCGCCCAGCTTGCGCAGGATTTCCATGCGGTGCTGGATATCTGCGGGATCGATTTTGTTGTCGGCCAGGAAATCGAATTGCGGCATGTTCGACTCGGGCACCAGCGAGCGCGGGTCCATCAGGTGCTGGCGCTGCCAGGCATCGGAATATTTGCCGCCCACGCGCGCCAGGTCCGGCCCGGTGCGCTTGGAACCCCACTGGAACGGCCGGTCGTAGACCGACTCGGCGGCGGTGGAGAACGCCCCGTAGCGTTGGGTCTCGAAGCTCAGCGAACGGATCATCTGCGAGTGGCACAGGTAGCAGCCTTCGCGCACGTAGACGTCGCGCCCGGCCAGGCGCAGCGGGTCGTAGGGCTCCACGCCCGGCGGCGGCTCGACGCGATGGGCCTCGATGAACAGCGGCGTGATTTCCGCCAGGCCGCCGAAGGACAGCATCACGGCAGTCGCGATGGCGAGCACGCCGACGTGCTTCTCGATGAACTCGAAGTGCTTGTAGGCCATGTGCAATTCCTCAGGCCAGGCCGGTCGCGCCGGCGGGTTCGTGCGGCGGCAGCGGTGCCGGGTGCTGGTTCGGGTCGGGTTCGGGAATCGGCACGGGTACCGGCCGCACGCCGTGGCGGCGCGCGTCGGCGGCGGTCTTCCACATGTTCCAGGCCATGACGCACATACCGG
>CAZBZD010000335.1:0-1889 GCA_964496295.1 uncultured Rhodanobacteraceae bacterium
GCCCATGACCGCACGCATCCTCGACGGCAAACGCATTTCACGGCAATTGCTGGAGCGGATCGGCCAGCGCGTGGCTGAGCGCACCGCCGCCGGCCTGCCGCCGCCGGGGCTTGCCGTGGTGCTGGTGGGCAACGATCCGGCCTCGGCGGTGTACGTGCGCAACAAGCGCCGCGCCTGTGCCGAGGTGGGTTTCCGCTCCTTCGACTTCGACCTGCCGGCCTCCACCAGCCAGGACGAACTGTTCGCGCTGATCGACCGGCTCAATGCCGACCCGGACGTGCACGGCATCCTGGTGCAGTCGCCGCTGCCCGGTCACGTCGACGAGGACGCGCTGGTCGACCGCATCGACCCGCGCAAGGACGTGGACGGCTTCCATCCCACCAACGTCGGCCTGCTGGTGCTGCGCCGCCTGGGCCTGCGCCCGTGCACGCCCAAGGGCGTGATGACGCTGCTGGGGCACACCGACCGCCCGGTGCGCGGCCGCGACGCCGTGATCGTCGGCGTGTCCAACCACGTCGGCCGGCCGCTGGTGCTGGAACTGCTGATCGCCGGCGCCACGGTCACCTGCTGCCACAAGTTCACCCGCGACCTGCCGGGGCACGTGCGGCGCGGGGACATCGTCATCGTCGCCGCGGGCAGGCCCGGCCTGGTCAAGGGCGAATGGATCAAGGAAGGCGCCGTGGTCATCGACGTCGGCATCAACCGGCTCGACAACGGCAAGCTGGTCGGCGACGTGGAGTTCGACGCCGCCGCCGAGCGCGCCTCGTGGATCACTCCGGTACCGGGCGGCGTCGGCCCCATGACCGTGGCCACGCTGATCGAGAACACCCTGGAAGCGGCACAGGCGCGCCAGCCACGCTCGGTGGCCTGATGCCGTCCCTGCATCTGGCGGGAGCCGGGGGCAGGGCGCTATAATCGACCAATTTACTTGCGGGTATTTCGCCATGCGCATTCTTGCCGAGGCCCTCACCTTCGACGACGTCTACCTCGTCCCCGCCTTTTCCCGCGTGCTGCCGCACGAAGTGAGCACGGCCACGCGGCTGACGCGCGACCTGCACCTGAACATCCCCATCGTGTCGGCGGCCATGGACACGGTCACCGAGGCGCGCCTGGCCATCACCATGGCCCAGTGCGGCGGCATCGGCATCATCCACAAGAACATGACCATCGAGCAGCAGGCCGCCGAGGTGCGCCTGGTCAAGAAGTTCGAGGCCGGCGTCATCCGCAACCCGCTCACGGTGGGCCCGGACGTGTCCATCCGCGAGGTCATGGACATCACCCGTTCAAACAACATCTCCGGCGTGCCGGTGGTCGAGGGCGAGCAGCTGGTCGGCATCGTCACCAGCCGCGACATGCGCTTCGAGAAGAAGCCCGACGACCCGGTGCGCAACATCATGACGCGCAAGGACAAGCTGGTCACCGTGCGCGAAGGGGCGGGGCAGCAGGAGGTGCTGGACCTGCTGCACCGCCACCGCATCGAGAAGGTGCTGGTGGTCAACGACGACTTCCAGTTGCGCGGCCTGATCACCGTCAAGGACATCCAGAAGGCCACCGACAACCCGCATGCCGCCAAGGACGCGAACGAGCACCTGCTGGTCGGCGCCGCCGTCGGCGTGGGCGGCAACACCGAGGCCCGCATCGAGGCGCTGGCCGATGCCGGCGTGGATGCGCTGGTGGTCGATACCGCGCACGGCCATTCGCAGGGCGTGCTGGAACGCGTGGCCTGGGTGAAGAAGCACTACCCGTCGCTGCAGGTGATCGCCGGCAACATCGTCACCGGCGACGCCGCGCTGGCCCTGCGCGACGCCGGGGCCGGTGCGGCCGCCGGCCGCGGCGGCCCCGGCTCCAGCTGCCCCGCGCGCGGGGGCGCGGGGGGGGGGGGGCCGGAG
>CAZBZD010000336.1:0-1865 GCA_964496295.1 uncultured Rhodanobacteraceae bacterium
GCCAGCGCGTCGGCGAAATCCTTTTCCTCGCGCACGATGCGCATGCCCTTGCCGCCGCCGCCCATGGCCGCCTTGATCATCAGCGGAAAGCCGGTCTTGCGCGCCTCGCCGGCGAGAAAATCGGGGTCCTGGTTTTCGCCGCTGTAACCGGGTACCAGCGGCACGCCGTGCCGGCCCATCAGGATCTTGGCGGCCGCCTTGGAACCCATCGCCTCGATCGATTCCGGCTTCGGTCCGATGAAGACGATGCCGGCTTCGGTGCAGGCGCGCGAGAAACCGGTGTTTTCCGACAGGAAACCGTAGCCGGGATGGACGGCCTGCGCGCCGGACTTCCTCGCCACCTCGATGATGGTGTCCGCGCGCAAGTACGAGTCGGCCGGCGCGGAGCCGCCGATCGGCCAGGCCTCGTCGGCCAGGCGCACGTGCTGCGCGTCGCGGTCGGCCTCCGAGTACACGGCGATGGCGCGGATGCCGAGGCGCCGGCAGGTGCGGATGACGCGGCAAGCGATTTCGCCGCGGTTGGCAATCAGTACGCGTTCGAACACTATTCGCCTTCCCAGTAGTCGTGGTTGTCCGTTGGCTTGCCGATGTGGCGGAAGTGTGGCCGCCCGGCCGTTTCCGGCGTGTCGCCGGCGAAGGCACCGAACTTGTCCGAGTCGGGGTATTCGCAGACCTCCGCGGGCGCCATGGTGCTGACCGCGAGATAGCGCATCTCGGTGTCGCCGGTGTTGATGATCTGGTGCGCGGTGTCGGGCCCGCCCGGCGGGCAGGCGACGACGTCGCCCGGCTTCAGCGGATAGCGATCGTCGCCGTAGCGCAGCTCGCCGGTGCCCTCGACGACGAAGAACATTTCCTCGTCGACGTGATGGCTGTGGAACGGGCAGTTGCGCTTGCCCGGCGCCACGACGGTGAGGTTGTAGCCGAGCCTGCGTGCGCCGATGCGGCTGGCGATCTCGCCCCAGCGCACGTCGTAGTCGTCCGGGGGCGTGCCCTGCGGGTCCTGTCCCGGTTCCAGCGTGCGGATGTCCAGGTCGGCAAGGTTGATGACGGGGGATTGCATGCGTGCTCCGGATTATTCGGGGGCGTGGCAGACCGCTTCGATGTTGTGGCCGTCGGGGTCGATCACGAATGCGCCGTAGTAGTCGGGGTGATAGTGCGGGCGCAAGCCGGGTGCGCCGTTGTCGGTACCGCCGGCAGCCAGGGCGGCGCGATGGAACGCGTCGACCGCGGCACGGCTGGGCGCGGTGAAGGCGACGTGCAACCGGCCTTGCAGTGGCTCGCCATCGCCAATCCAGAAGTACGGCTTGCCGTTGTCGCCGAAACCGGCATGCGAGCCGCTGCCGGTCTGCTCGGCGGTCACTTCCATCACGATGCCGATGTCGAGTGCCGCCAGGGTGGCTTCGTAGAACTGCTTGCCGCGTTGGAAATCGGAAACGGGAAAGCCGACGTGGTCGAGCATGGCGTCACTCCTCGATCCAGTTCGGCTTGCGCTTGTCGAGGAAGGCGGTGAGGCCCTCCTGGCCTTCCTCGGACACGCGGATGCGCGCGATCAGTTCGGCGTTTTCGGTATCCAGCTTGGCCCGCTCGCGCTCGTTGTGGCCGGCCACGCGCAGGGCCAGCCGCTTGGCCGCGCGGCGCGCCTGCGGACCGGCCTTTTCCAGCCGCTTGACGATCTCGACGACGGTGTCGTACAGCTTGTCGGCCGGCACGGTCTCGTGCAGCAGGCCGATCCGGACGGCGTGCGCGGCGTCGAACACCTCGCCGGTGGTGAACAGGCGCCGCGCGTGGCGCAGGCCGATGGCGTCGACCACGTAGGGCGAGATCACCGCCGGCACCAGGCCCAGTTTCACTTCCGACAGCGCGAA
>CAZBZD010000337.1:0-1854 GCA_964496295.1 uncultured Rhodanobacteraceae bacterium
AGGATGGACGGGGCGATGACGGGAGCTTGCTTGGCCATGAAAAAGATTCCTGTTCAACCAGCCTAATCGTATCGCGTCCCGAAAATCCGTAGGAGGGCTGGAAGCAGCAAGCAGGGCGGGCACTGCCCGCCATGCAAAGCGGGCTCATACGCAAGGCTTGATTGGCGGGCAGTGCCCGCCCTACTCGCCTGGCGGACTGCCAAATATCATGAGAATTTGAACGAAGCCTGTTTGCCCTGATGCTTCGACAAGCTCAGCACAGGGTACGCTTCGCGTATCGAAGGGCAGTCTTCAAGCCCGTAGGTCGGGTTGGTTTCATCAACCCGACGTCCACTCCCGACCAAAAGCGTCGGGTTGATGAAGCCAACCCGACCTACGTTCACCAGCCGCGCTCGTCCTTGATGCGCTCGTAGGCGGCGTTGATCTCGCCGGCGCGCTGCTCGGCGCGGCGGCGCAGGTCCTCAGGCAGGTCGCCCAGGCGATCGGGATGGTGCTCGGAAATGAGCTTGCGGTAGGCACGCTTGACGGTACGTTCGTCGGCATCGCGCGACACGCCGAGGATGGTGTACGGATCGGGACCGGACGACGCGCGGCGCGGCGGCACGTAGCCACCCGCACCCTGCCAGCCCTGCCCGCGCCCGGCACGCGCGCCGGCACCGGGCGACCAGGCGTAGCCCTTCATGGCCATCAGCGCCATCAGTTCCATTTCGCTGATGCGCAGCGTCGCTGCCAGGCGCCGCAGCAGGTCGAGCTTGGCCTCGCTGGCGCCTTCCACCAGCACCGTCTCCACCACCACGTCGAGGATGGTGATGGCGTGGTCGCGGCGGCCCGCGGTCCACTGGCGAAGCCGGGCCATGGCCGCGTCCACGTCGAAACCGGGCTGCTTGCCCTGGTTGAAGCCCTCGATGGCGACGCGGCGCTGGTCGCCGGAAAGCTTCATGCGCGCCATCAGGCGCTCGGCGATGGCGATCTCCGACTCGCTGACGCGCCCGTCGGCCTTGGCCACGGCGCCCAGCACCGCGAACAGCGGGGCCACGAAATCGCCCGGGGGCGGCTGGCGACGGCGGGTACGGCCGGAAGTGAAGAACCAGCCGGCAACGCCGCCGACGAGCACCCCGAAAATGTTGTGCAGCAACAGGTACCCGATGACGGCGCCGATGAGGGCCCCGATCATGGGCGTGCCTGCCCGGCGTCGTCCGGCGCGCACGGCGACTGCGCGGCAAACCAGCGCGCCAGTTGTTCCAGCTGCTTCCGGCTGAGCGGCCCGACGGCCGCGCGCATCACCGCGACATCGCGCCCGCCGTCGCGATACTGCCTGAGCGCGTCCAGCAGGTAGTCCAGTCGCTGGCCGGCCAGGTTGGGCACGCCCGGCACCTTCGCGATGCCGCGCTCGCCGTGGCAGGCCGCGCACATGCCCAGCCGCGACGGGCGCGGCGGGTTGTCCGCCTGCGCCGGTGTCGCGGCCAGTGCCGGCAGGGCCAGCAGCCAGGCCGTCAGAACGGGCAGCAAGTGGGCTTTCATCATGGCTCCGGGCCGAAAAACAGGCCGATTCTACCAGTGCCGGCCGCGCGGTCCCACGCCGGGCCGGGCCCGTCCCGCGGAAACCCGGGCAACGGCACCGGAGGGGACAGTCCTGCCGTGCCACGCGCGTTACCGCCATGCAGGCTCCTAGTACAATCGACTCCTTCCATCCGCCCGGGAGACCGCTTGTGCCCACCTGCCTTGAACGTGCCGACCTGCCCGGCCTCGAAGCCAGCTACCGCGGCAAGGTCCGCGACGTGTTCGCCCTGCCCGGCGAACGCCTGCTGATCGTCGCCTCCGACCGCCTGTCGGCCTTCGACGTGATCCTGCCCG
>CAZBZD010000338.1:0-1834 GCA_964496295.1 uncultured Rhodanobacteraceae bacterium
ACCCGCAACCCCGCCACGCCGGCTCCACCCTGCAGGCTTGAACCAGCCCGCGGCAAGCAAGAAACCATTCTCTCCCCGTAGGCCGGCTCAAGGAGCGAAGCGACGGAGCCGGCGATCGACACCCGCAACCCCGCCACCACCCACACCCCGCCTGCCCGCCCTGCACGTCCACACGTGGCTCGTGGTGCTACATTGTGACCGGGACGCACCGGCATACCTTCATGTCCATCGAAAAAGCCCGCAAGGCACTCGCCGACCACGCCTACCTCAAGCTGGCCATCGTGTTCGGCTCGGTGGCGCGTGGCCAGCCGCGGCGCGACAGCGACATCGACATCGCCGTGCAGGCCGACCAGGCCTTGTCGGCCGAACAGAAAATCCGGCTCATCGAGGACATCGCCCTGGCCACCGGGCGCCCCGTCGACCTGGTGGACCTGTCCACCACCGGCGTACCGCTCCTCGGCGAAATCATCCGCCACGGCCGGCGCGTTCTCGGCAACAACGACGACTACGCCGAACTGGCCTTGCGCAACATCTACCTCAACGAAGACTTCCTGCCCTACGTGAAGCGCACGCTCGAAGAAAGGAACCGGCAATGGCTCCGATAGTGCTGCAGCGCAAACTCGATTCGCTGCGTCGATGCGTGGAACGCGTCGAGGCAAAATGCCCGCCTTCCGTCGAAGCACTGGAAAACGATCCCGACCTCCAGGACATCGTGGTGCTCAACCTCAACCGGGCCGTGCAGTTGTGCGTTGACATGGCCCTGCACATGCTCTCGAACGCCGGCGAACCTGTGCCGGAAACCATGAGCGACACCTTCCGCCAGATGGCCCGCCGGGACATGCTGGCTGCCGACGTCGCGGAAAACCTGAGCAAGGCCGTGGGTTTCCGCAACATCGCCGTGCACAACTACGACACCATCAACTGGGCCATCGTGCACGCCATCGCCACGCGCCACCTCGACGATTTCCGGGCCTTCGCCAAGGCCGCCAACACGTAGGGCGGGCACTGCCCGCCACGCCCGCCCGGACTGCTGCGGAATGCGGCGAGGCCCGCCAGCAGGCATACTTCGGTCATTGCCGGCACAGGGGTTCACCACGATGATGCAGGATCACGTCCGGCCACGCCGATGGATACGGCCGACGGCATGGGTGCTCGTTACCCTGCTCGCGCTGGGCCTGCGCTGGTACTACGTGTCCACCGCCATGGTGATACATCCCATCCGCGGCGACGCACAGCACTACGTTTTCTACGCCTGGAACCTGGTCCACCACGGCGTGTTTTCCGGCAGCCTGCCGGGCTCGGCCGCGATCATCCCCGACAACTACCGCGATCCGGGTTACCCGCTGCTGCTGGCCTTCTGGATGAAAATGTTCAGTACCCGGGCGTATTGGTACGCCGCCGTGCTGTTGACCCAGGCACTGCTCGGGGCGCTGACCGTCACCCTGGCCATGCTGCTGGGACGGCGCTGGTTGAGCTGGCCGTGGGTCGTCGGCGCGGGCCTGCTGATGGCCGTGTGGCCGCACAACATCACCATTGCCAGCGACCTGCTCACCGAGACCCTGTTCGGTTTTCTGGTCGCACTGGCCATGTGGCTCTGCGCCCGTGCCTGCGATCGCGGAAGCCCGGCATGGGCCGCCCTCGCTGGTCTGTGCTTCGGCGCCGCGGCACTCACCAATGCCGTGCTGTTGCCCTTCGGCATCCTGCTGGCACTATATCTGGCCTGGCGACGACTCGTGCCGCGCAAGGCGTGGTTGACGCTTCTGGTCGCGGCGCTGGTCCTGCCGGGTGCGTGGGCCGTGCGCAACAGCCAGTTGCCGGCGCAGGCAGATGCCCA
>CAZBZD010000339.1:0-1829 GCA_964496295.1 uncultured Rhodanobacteraceae bacterium
ACAAGGCCGGCGCCTGGTACAGCTACAACGGCGACCGCATCGGCCAGGGCAAGGAAAACGTGCGCCAGTACCTCAAGGACAATCCCGAGGTCGCCGACGACATCGACCGCCAGCTCCGCGACAAGCTGCTGGTGACTCCCGGCAAGGGCAAGGACGAGGCCGCGGCCGACAAGGAAGACGTGGCCGAGGAGGCCTGACCCCGCATGCGCGGACGCCGCTCGGCCACTTCCCGGGAGAATGAAGGGGCAGCGCGGCGCCCGGCATACGACAAGGCGCTGGCCATGCTGGCGCGCCGCGAACACTCGCGCCGGGAGCTGCGCACGCGCCTGGCACGGGACGACTACCCGGACGACGAGATCGACAAGGCGCTGATCGACCTCGTCGAGTCCAACTACCAGAGCGACCGGCGTTTCGCCGAAATGCTGGTCCGCAGCCGCATCCGCCAGGGCTACGGCCCGCAGCGCCTGCGCGCCGAACTGCGCACCCACGACATTTCCGATGCCACGATCGGCGAACTGCTGGTGCAGGCCGAAGCCGACTGGCTGGCCCGGGCCCGCGGGCAGTTGCAACGCCGTTACGGCGATGCCGCGCCACGCGACTTTCGCGAGCGCGCCAAACGCATGCAGTTCCTCGTCCGCCGCGGCTTCGACACCGCCACCGCCCGCGCCGCCGTCGAGTAGGGCGGGCATTGCCCGCCGTGCAATGACCGCTCACGCTTGGCGGCGGAACATCATGTCGGGTTGATGAAGCCAACCCGGCTTGCGGGAAACGCTTTTCTGCCGTCATCCCGGCGCGGGGTTTTTCGAGGTGCTCTGTATGGAAAGTCGCGTGTCACGTTCGTGTTGATCTTCCCGTCACGAAGCGTTTGCACTGAGGAAGAATCCACGTGCGACCTGCGCATCGGTTGACGGGTCGGGTATTCCCCGCGTTTCCCGTATTTGCAAACCACATCCGGCCGGGCGGTTGCTATCATGTGGAGTCCGTTTCCCGCGATATTCCGCGTGGAATGGAATGCGTCCTTGCATCCACCTTCACTTCATTGCCCAACTGCATGAAAACAGCCGACATTCGTTCCACATTTCTGGAATTCTTCCGCGAACGCGGTCACACCGTCGTGCCCTCCGCGCCGCTGGTGCCGGCCAACGATCCGACGCTGATGTTCACCAATTCGGGCATGGTGCAGTTCAAGAACGTGTTCCTGGGCAGCGAAAAGCCGGGCTACACGCGCGCCGTGGACGTGCAGCGCTGCCTGCGCGCCGGCGGCAAGCACAACGACCTGGACCAGGTCGGTTATACCGCGCGCCACCACACCTTTTTCGAGATGCTGGGCAACTGGTCGTTCGGCGACTATTTCAAGCGCGAGGCGATCGCCTGGTCGTGGGAGTTGCTGACCGCGGTATTCAAGCTGCCGCCGGAGAAACTCTGGGTCACGGTGTACGAAACCGACGACGAGGCCTTCGCCATCTGGCGCGACGAGATCGGCGTGCCGGCCGAGCGTATCACCCGCATCGGCGACAACAAGGGCGCGCCCTACGCCAGCGACAACTTCTGGCAGATGGCCGACACCGGCCCGTGCGGCCCGTGCAGCGAAATTTTCTACGACCACGGCGCGGACGTGCCCGGCGGCCCGCCCGGCACGCCGGAGGAAGACGGCGACCGCTACATCGAGATCTGGAACCTGGTGTTCATGCAGTTCGACCGCCAGGCCGACGGCGAGATGCTGCCGTTGCCGGCGCCGTGCGTGGATACCGGCATGGGCCTGGAGCGCCTGGCGGCGATCCTGCAGGGCGTGCATTCCAACTACGAGATCGACCTGTTCCAGCGCCTGA
>CAZBZD010000340.1:0-1819 GCA_964496295.1 uncultured Rhodanobacteraceae bacterium
GTGGCGATGGCGGATGCCGGCTTCCATGAACTCCTCGCCATGGGCCTGGAACCCGTGGCGCTGGTAGAAGTCGATGGCATGGACCTGGGCGTGCAGGGTGACTTTCGTCCAGCCATGCGCGCGGGCGCGCTCGATCAGTGCCCGAAGCATGGCGGCACCCACGCCCTTGCCGCGCCATGCCGGCAGCACGGCCATGCGGCCGATGGCGTGATCCGGGCTCAGGCGGCCGGTACCGATGGGCTGGCCGCCGGCATCCACGGCCAAGACGTGGTCGCAATCGGCATCCAGCGCGTCCCATTCCAGTTCGACCGGGACGCGTTGTTCGTGTATGAACACGATTTCGCGTACGGCACGCAAAGCGGCAAGATCGTGTTGCCATTCGGCGTGGACGACCCGGAAGGTTGCACTCATGGCTGGTGTTGCACGACCAGGTGGCCCTGGTTGACCAGATCCCGCAGGACGGCAAGTTCGTCGGCCGGCGGTGCGCCGTCGAAAACCGGCGGCGCCGATCCGCACAGTCGTTCGGCCAGCGCGCGCGGGCAGGACAGGGCCTCGCCGGCCACGAACAGGGTGGCGACATCGTCGTTGCCACGTACCCATGCCATGCGCGTCCATGGATGGCGCAATACGGCGGCGCCTTGTTCGAGTGCTTCGGCCAGTTCCCCGGTATCGGTCGTGCCCGGCGGTGGCGCCGCGAACTGGGCACTGCGGTAGCGGGTGATGAAGCGGCCGAACCAGTCGGCCATGGCGTCGCGATCGACCAGCTTGGCGGCGGGGCCGAGCGTGCCGGCCACGCGGTCCAGCGCCTGCGCGTCGATTTCGCCGGTGTGTTGCGCCGCGGCGAGGTCGGGGTCGCCGTAGCGTTCGGTGTCGGGCAGGCGTTCGGCGACGTGCTCGATGAAATCCAGCAGCAGCTCGCCCCGCGAAGGCGCGCGCATGCCCACGGAGAAGGTCATGCAGGCGCCGTCGGCGACGCCGTCGTGCGGCACCCCGGGCGGCAGGTAGAGCATGTCGCCGGGTTCCAGCGTCCAGGTGTGGCTGGGCGCGAATTCGCGCAGGATCTTCAGTTCGACGTCGTCGCGGAAGGCCGTCGGCGGATGCGGGCGCGCGTCGATGCTCCAGCGTCGCTTGCCCAGGCCCTGCAGCAGGAACACGTCGTACTGGTCCACGTGCGCACCGACGCCGCCGCCGTCCTCGGCGTAGCTGATCATCACGTCGTCGACGCGCCATGAAGGCAGGAAGCGGAAGTGTTCCAGCAGCCTGGTGACATCCGCGTCCCACTTGTCCACGTCCTGCACCAGCAATGTCCAGTCGCGGTCGGGCAGGCGCTCGAACAAGGCTTCGTCGAGCGGGCCGGTGTGCACGGTCCAGCGGTCGTCCGCGCGATCGTGTTCGATCAGCCGCGACAGCGCCGATTCCTCGCAACCCAGGCCGCCGAGGTCGTCCGGTTCCAGCGGCAGTTCGAAAGCGGGAAAGGCCTGGCGGATCAGCAGCGGGCGCTTTTGCCAGTAGTCGCGCAAAAACCGCTCGACCGGCATGCCCAGCGGCTGGCCCGCCGTGGCCGTGACCTCGATGGCCGGTTCGTCGCCCATGCTCAGATGTCGCGCGCCAGGTGCGTGGCCAGGCCGGTGTAGCTGGCCGGGGTCAGTTCCATCAGGCGCGCCTTGGCGTCTTCGGGCAGGTCCAGCGACTGGATGAAGTCGCGGATCGTCTCGCGCGTCATGCCCTGGCCACGGGTCAGCGCCTTGAGTTGTTCGTAGGGATTGGGCAGGCCGTGGCGGCGCATCACGGTCTGGATGGCCTCGGCCAGCACTTCCCA
>CAZBZD010000341.1:0-1819 GCA_964496295.1 uncultured Rhodanobacteraceae bacterium
CGCGACCGCATCGTCGCGCACGCCGTGCGCCAGGCCTATGCCGACGTGCTTTTCCACGGCCGGCACGCGGTGTTCGTGCTGTTCCTGGAACTGGATCCGGCCGGCGTCGACGTCAACGTGCATCCGGCCAAGCACGAAGTGCGCTTCCGCGAGCAGCGCCTGGTGCACGATTTCCTGTTCCGCAATCTGCACGAGGCCCTGGCGGATACCCGCGCCGGCAGCGTCGCCTCGCTGCCGGCGGGCAAGCTGCCCGAGGGCATGCGCGCGCCGGTTCCGGCCGAGCCGCCGGGCATGCCCGCACGCGGCGGCGGTGGCGGAAGCGGCGGGGCGTGGCATGCGCAGAAACCGCTGTCGCTGGGCGTGCGCGAGGCGCCGCTGGGCGAGTACGAAGCCCTGTTCGGCAAGGCGGCCACGCCCGCCCCCGAGTTGCCGACCGGCGAAACCGACGACGTGCCGCCGCTCGGCTACGCGCTGGCGCAGCTCAAGAGCATCTACATCCTGGCCGAGAATGCCCACGGCCTGATCCTGGTGGACATGCACGCCGCCCACGAGCGCATCACCTACGAGCGCCTGAAGGCCGGCCGCGCCACCTGCAACCTGCGTTCGCAGATGCTGCTGGTGCCGCTGTCGATCGCGGTGTCCGGCCGCGAGGCCGCCGCCGCCGAGGAGTACGCCGAACCCCTGGCGCAGTGGGGCCTGGAGCTGTCGCGCAGCGGTCCCTCGTCCGTCGTCGTGCGGCGCATTCCGTCGCTGCTCGAAGGCGCCGACGTCACCGAGCTGACCCGCGACGTGCTCGCGGAACTGGCCGAACACGGCCATTCGCGGCGCCTGGAAGAACTGGAAAACGAGCTGCTGTCGACCATGGCCTGCCACGGTTCCGTCCGCGCCGGCCGCCGCCTCGGCATCCCCGAAATGAACGCGCTGCTGCGCGACATGGAAGCCACCGAACGCTCCGGCCAGTGCAACCACGGCCGCCCCACCTGGGTGCAGTTGCGCCTGGACGAGCTCGACCGCCTGTTCCTGCGCGGCCGCTGACCACGCACTTGCCTTGCGGGCGTGTTCCTACACAAAGCGGGGGCGGCTGCGATAGATTGGGCCACCCTGTTCAACGCACGCCCCCATGTCCATTACCACCGCATCCTTCAACGCCGACATCGAACGTTGGCGCGCCACGCGTCTCGAGTGCCTGACCGCCCCCGACGGCTGGCTGACCCTGGTCGGCCTGCCGTGGCTGGAGCCGGGCGACAACACCATCGGCAGCGGCGCCGGCAACGCCATCATCGTCGAAGGCCTGCCCGCGCAGTTCGGCACCGTCCGCCTGGATGCCGACGGCGAGGTCACCGTCACCCTGGCCGGCGAAGGGCTGATCGACGGGGAAGCGAAAACCGTCGCCGTCCTGCAGGATGACGACCAGCCGCACCCGACCGTGGTCCGTGCCGGCGACATCCGTTTTTTCCTGGTCCGCCGCGGCGAGCGCGTCGGCCTGCGCATCAAGGACGTCCATGCCGCCACGCGCGAACATTTCCGGGGGCTGGACTACTTTCCGCCCGACCCGTCCTGGCGCATCGATGCCGAATGGCATCCCGCCCGGGCCGGCGAGGTGCTGGAAATGGGCACCGCCATCGGCACCATCGAAAGGCATCCCGTCGCCGGCCATGCCGTCTTCGAGCGCGACGGTCATCGCTGCGAACTGCTTCCGGTCATCGAGTCCCCCGAAGACGAGCAGTACTTCCTGGTCTTCGCCGACCGGACCAGCGGCAGGGAAACCTACGGTGCCGCCCGCTTTCTCTACACGGAAGCGCCGAAAGACGGCCGCGTG
>CAZBZD010000342.1:0-1818 GCA_964496295.1 uncultured Rhodanobacteraceae bacterium
GCACCGGATTCCCTTTTCGACCCATCCGGCGATCGCGCCTGGGTGGGTACCGACGATCACAACATATGGGGTTTGTGATGCGTCGTCAATACCAGATATGCCATATCAAAGCGGGTAGGGCGGGCACTGCCCGCCAAACATGGCGTGCGGCGGCGTGGAGTTTCCATGGCGGGCATTGCCCGCCCTGCCTGCACGACGGGAAGACCTTTTTCTTCACTCGCTTCCAACTCTCGGCTATGCTTGCGCCCGCCTCGGGTGTCGCGGGAAACCGCGATGAAACGGGAAGCCGGTATGCGTTCGCGCCAAGCCGGCACTGCCCCCGCAACGGTAGGCGGATCGCAAGCACGGCTTGCGCGGATCGACAGCAGGGCCACTGGCAATTTGCCGGGAAGGCCGTCGATCCGGACGTGCAGACGTCCATCCGCGAGTCCGGAGACCGGCCCGTGGCTTTGCAGGTGCGCGGTCGGGTCGCGTGCCTCGGGTGGCTTCGCGGCGGGCGGGGTCGGGCTCGATCGGTGCGCATGGCGCATGGGTCCGGCGGTCTGCCGCGTGGCTTTCGATTGGCCACGAGCCGTGCACGAGGGGTGCGCGGCGAGGACATGCTCATGCGATACAAGCTTCTCTGCGCGGCGCTCCTGCTTGCCGCTTCTTCTTCCGCGCCGGCGGCCGCCCCGGATCCGGCGCAGGCGTCATCGCTCAAGCCGGTGGTCGTGACCGCCACGCGTACCGGCCAGCCGATTGCCGACACCCTGGCGCCGGTGACCGTCATCACGCGGCAGGACATCGAGCGGCTGCAACCGAAGTCGCTGCTGGACCTGCTGTCCGGCCTGCCGGGCGTGAGCCTGGCCAATTCCGGCGGCCTGGGCCAGCAGACGTCGCTGTTCCTGCGCGGCACCAACTCCACGCACACGCTGGTGCTGATCGACGGCGTGCGCATCGGGTCGGTGGGCGCCGGGCTGGCCGCCTACGCGCAGATCCCGGTCGACCAGATCGAACGCATCGAGATCGTGCGCGGACCGCGTTCGACGCTGTACGGCTCCGACGCCATCGGCGGCGTGATCCAGGTCTTCACGCGCCACGGCGAAACCGGCGCGGGCCTGCTGCCTTCGTTCCGCATCTCCGGCGGCAGCCACGACACCTGGGACAGCCAGGTGGGCCTGTCCGGCGGCGGCGAACACGGCTGGTTCAACGTCAGCCTGGGCGCGCAGTACACGCGGGGCATCAACAGCTGCAAGCTCGGCGCCGGCACCGTGTTCGCCGGCTGCTTCGCCAACGAGCCGGACGAGGACGGCTACCGGGCCTACAACGGGCTGCTCAACGGCGGCTGGCGCTGGGACAACGGCGTGGAGCTGGCCGGCAACTTCCTGCGCACCACCAGTTTCGTCGAGTACGACGGCAGCTACCAGAACTACAGCCGCCACGCGCAGCAGGTGGCCGGCGCGCGCCTGACCGTGCCGGCCACCGACGACTGGAAGATGACCTTCAGCGCGGGCCGCAGCGAAGACAAGGCCACCAACTACCACGACCGCGCCTACGTCGGCTACGGCGATTCCACCCAGGACCAGGCCAGCTGGCTCAACGCCGTCACCCTGGCCGATCGCCAGATGCTGACCGTGGGCGTGGATTACCTGCACCAGCACGTCGACAGCGACACCGACTACGCGCGCACCGACCGCGACAACACCGGCGTGTTCGCGCAGTACCAGGGCTGGTTCGGCGCCAACGAGGTCCAGCTCTCGGCGCGCCACGACCACAACCAGCAATTCGGCAACCACGACACCGGCGCCGTCGCCTGGGGCTACCACTTCGACGGCGGCC
>CAZBZD010000343.1:0-1808 GCA_964496295.1 uncultured Rhodanobacteraceae bacterium
CGCGAACGGCTTCCGGTGCCGGCGTTGCCTGGGCATAGCGCAGAGCCACCCAGGCATCTCCAAGCGCCTTGAGACGCTGGCGCTCGTGCGGCAACGCGCGCGCCGCACGGGCAAAGAAATGCGTCGGCCCCTCGCTGGGCCGGCGCGCCACGCCGACGCGTGCCAGGCGTTGCCGCAGCAGGGCCATGGCCGCTTCCAGCCGGTCGCCCTGGCGTCGCGGCAGCAGCGCGAAGGCCGCCGCCAGCGCCATCAGCACGATCAGGCTCGCCGCCAGGGCCAGCATCAGCGCACCCGGATGGACGTCACGGATGCCGAACGGCGTCAGCAGGCCGCGTTGGCGCAGTGCATCAAACCCTACAACGGCCCGGTCCCACCAATGGTTGACGACGTCCCAGCGATTGCGCAGCGCCTTCAGCCAGCCGCGCTGGTACCAGTGGGCGCTGTTGCCGGCAGCCGCCATGGCGCCGAGGCTGACCCGGTCGGGACGCACGGCGGCGGTGGGGTCGACACGCGTCCAGCCATGCCCGCGCAGCCACACCTCGCTCCAGGCGTGCGCGTCGGACTGGCGTACCAGCAGGTAGCGCGCTTCCGGGTTCCAGTAGCCGCCCTGGTAGCCGGTCACCACGCGCGCGGGGATGCCGGCGGCGCGCATCAGGAAGGTGAAGGCCGAGGCGTAGTGCTCGCAGAAGCCGGCCCGGGTGTGGAACAGGAAATCGTCGATGCTGTCGCGTCCCAGCGGCGGCGGCGCCAGCGTGTAGCGAAACCCGCCGTCGTGGAACAGGTCGAGGGCGGCGCGCACGATGGCCGCGTCGTCGCTGCCGTGGCGGCGGCGCCAGGAGCGCGCCAGGGCCGACGCGCGCGGGTCGAAGCCCGCCGGCAATTCCAGGCCCAGGTGCCGTTCCAGCGGGCTCAGGCGCGGCGCCAGCACGTGGCGGGGAGCCGAACGCACCGTGTAGTGCAGCAGCTTGTCGACGGGCTTGCGCCGGATCAGGGTGCGCTCGGCGTTCAGGTGGCTTCCCGCCGGGGCCGACAGCGGCGTGTCCAGCGCGAAAAGCCAGTGCCGGTGAGAAGGCTCCATGCTGACGGAGTAGCGGTAGACGGGCTCGCCATGGACCATGGCCTCCGGCGGCGCGCGACGGATGCGCGAGAGCTTGCCCCCGCCGGTCCAGCTGCGGCCGTCGAACCACCACAGCACCGGTCCGCGGAAGTAGCGTTGCGCGGGCGGCGGCACCGCGCCGTCGAAGGTGACCCGGAAAGCCGGGCTGTCGTCGACGAGCAGTTGCGTGAAGTCTCCGGGCGACATGCGGCCGCCGACGCCGGTGCGGGCTTCGCCGGCATTCTGCGCCGCGCCCCACAGCGGCGAACTCAGGCGCGGCAGGAACAGGAAGGCCGCCAGGGCCAGCGGCACCGCCAGCACCAGCGCCTTGAGCACCGGCACGAACTCCTGCCGCCACGACGGCCTGCCGTGCCCGGGTTCGAGCGCGCGCAGGCACGCCAGCGCCGGGATCAACCCCAGGACCACCGCCGCCGTCATCACCAGGCCCTGGCCGAACAGCAGCGCGCACATCAGGGCAAAGCAGGCGAACGCGATGCCGGTGCGGGCATCGCGCAGGCGCTCGCTTTCCAGCGCCTTCAGCACCAGCAGCCCGACCGCCAGCGCCGACCCCGGCAGGCGTCCGAAAATGGTGCCGTAGGTGGCGATCACCGCCACCGGCAGCATCAGCGTCAACGGCAGGCGCACCCACCACGGGATGTGCGTGCCGTAGCGGCGGCGCTGCCACCAGCGAAACCCCAGCGCCAGCGCCAGC
>CAZBZD010000344.1:0-1805 GCA_964496295.1 uncultured Rhodanobacteraceae bacterium
ACCACCGACCTCGGCATTATGAGTGCCGCGCTCTAACCAGCTGAGCTATGTAGCCAGATCTGCAAATTGTAACGGCCGTGACCCGAGCTTCATGAGTGCCGCGCTGGCCAGCCGGGTCCCGTGGTCGCCAGGGCGGATGCGGGCCGGGGCGCGTGCCCGGTCGGGACCGCCCGGCCGCGGGCGCGCAAGGCTGCACGCCGGGCGCGAAAGTGTAGTGGCGCCGGCGTGGGGGTTCAAGTGCCGCCGGCGCGCGGTGTCTTGCCGCCCTGCAGGGGCTGTGGCAGCATCGAAGGCAATGACCGTGTCGGCGCAGCGCGACGTGTGCTGCGGCAGCGGTCGCGAGCGGCCCGCGAGGAGGCCGGCATGATCGATGCCGATGGATATCGCCCCAATGTGGGCATTGTGCTGCTGAACGGCGACGGCCGCCTGTTCTGGGCGCGTCGCGTGCATCGCGACGGTTGGCAGTTTCCGCAGGGCGGCATGCGCAGCGACGAGACGCCGGAAGAGGCGATGTACCGCGAGCTGCAGGAGGAAACCGGCCTCGATCCCGATCATGTGGAAGTGATGGCGACCACGCCGGGCTGGCTGCGCTACCGCCTGCCGCGGCGCTACGTGCGTCGCCACCAGCGGCCGGTGTGCATCGGCCAGAAGCAGGTGTGGTTCCTGCTGCGTTTCGTCGGCAACGAGCGGCATCTGTGCCTGGATGCGTCCGACCATCCCGAGTTCGATTCCTGGCGCTGGGTCGATTTCTGGTACCCGGCCTTGCACGTGGTGGCGTTCAAGCGGCAGGTCTACGAGCGCGCGCTGCGCCAGTTCGCGCCGATGGTGGAGGATGCCTGCCGGGTCCGCGTGGGCCGGCCGCCGCGGCGGCCCGAACGGGCGGAGCGGGGCGCGCGACGGGCCGCATCGTCGTCATATTGACAATCATTCGCATTTGCGTTCCAATGGCGGCCGAGAGGACATGCCATGTACGTTTGCGTCTGCCAATCCGTGACCGACAAGGACATCCGCCAGGCGGCGGAGGGCGGGGTGCGCAGCTTTGCCGAACTGCAGGCATGCACCGGCTGCTCGACCTGCTGCGGCTGTTGCGAGTCCGAGGCCCGGCGCGTGTTCAACGAGGCCGTGCGCGAGGAAATCTGCCTCGATCTGCCGTTGACCGTCGCGGCCTGACGCGGGCCTGATCCGCGCGCCAACGCACCCGCGAACCATCCCCATTTGCGTTTCGTCATGCTTTTTTGCGTGGCGCTATAGTCGTGTCCATCCCCCATGCAACGGAGACGGCCATGCAAGGCGACAAGAAGGTCATCGAGTTCCTCAACACCCAGCTCACCAACGAGCTGACCGCGATCAACCAGTATTTCCTGCATTCGCGCATGTACCGCAACTGGGGCTACAAGGAGCTGGCCGAGCACGAATACGGGGAATCGATCGACGAGATGAAGCACGCCGACGTGCTGATCGAGCGGATCCTGTTCCTGGAAGGCCTGCCCAACCTGCAGCGCCTGGGCAAGCTGCTGGTCGGGCAGACGCCGGTGGAGGCGCTCGAATGCGACCTCAAGCTCGAGCACCAGGCCCTGGCCGACCTCAAGCCCGCCATCGCGCATTGCGAGGAAGTCGGCGACTACACCAGCCGCGAGCTGTTCGAGGACATCCTGAAGTCCGAGGAAGACCACATCGACTGGCTGGAAACCCAGCTCGACCTGGTCAAGAGCCTGGGCGAGGCGACGTACCTGCAGACCAAGGTCGGCGACTGAGGGGGGCAACGCCGGATCCGTCGCTGCGCTCCTTGATCCGGCCTACGCGGG
>CAZBZD010000345.1:0-1777 GCA_964496295.1 uncultured Rhodanobacteraceae bacterium
AGCGGCGGATCTGGCTGGGGCTGATGTAGATGTCGTCGGGGCCGGCCAGGTAGCTCTCGTCGGCCGAGCGCAGGAAACCGAAGCCGTCGGGCAGGATTTCCAGCACGCCCTCGGCCCAGATGCCGCCGCCGTTGCGGGCGTGGGCCTTGAGGATGTTGAAGATGACATCCTGGCGACGCTGGCGGGCGATGCCTTCCTTGACCCCGAGCGACTCGGCGAAGGCCAGCAGGTCGACCGGGTTCTTGCGCTTCAGCTCGGTGAGGTTGATGACGTTGTTGTCGTCGCCGATGTCGGCGTTCTCGTCGTCCACCGGAAGACCGCGGTTGTTGCGGTTGCCGCGCTGGTTGCGCTCGTGGCGGCGGCGGCCGCGGCGGCGCTCGTTGCGGTTGCCGCCCTTGCCGTCGCCGTTGTCGTTCTGCTTGTTGCCGTCGTTCTGCCGGTTCTTGCCCGCGTCGCCCTTGCCGCTGTCGCCGTCGCCGGCGTCGCTCTTGCCGCTGTCGGGCTTGCCGGGCGCGTCGCCGGCGGTCTCGGAGGCGTCCGCGTTCTTGCCGGTGGCCTTGCGCCGGCGCGGGGCCGGGGTATCGTCGGCCCCGGCCTTGTCGGCGGATTTGGCGCTGGCACGCCGCCGCGGCTTGGGCGCGGCGGATTCGGTGGACACGGGAGCATCGGCCGGGCCCGGGGCCGCGGCAGGAGTTTTGTTTTCGCTGTCAGACACGAACGGACCTCACGGGGCGCCGTTGAAGGGAAAGGATGCGGAAGGGTTCCGATACGGAATGCGCGAGCGCAGGGGGCTCGGCGGACAGCCGGAATCTAGCATTGCCGGCGGGTTGACGTAAAGACTAGCCGAAGCCGAGCGGCCGTGTAAAGCGGGTCGCGGCAACGGCGCGTGCCGGCACGGTGGCCGGCACGGCGAAGAAACGGGCCCGGTGTTACAGGGCCTTGTCGAGCATGGCGGTGATCTTGCCCTTGGGCACGGCGCCGACCTGGGTGTCCTGCACCTGGCCGCCCTTGAACAGGATCATGGTCGGCACGCCGCGGATGGAATAGTTCATGGCGGTCTTCTGGTTCTGGTCCACGTCCACCTTGACGATCTTCAGGCGGCCGTCGTATTCGGCGGCGACCTCGTCGAGGACCGGCGCCATGGCCTTGCACGGGCCGCACCAGGTGGCCCAGAAGTCCACCAGGACGGGGGTGTCCGAGTTGAGGACCTGGGTGTCGAAATCGTTGTCGCCGACATGGGTGATGGAATCGCTCACAGGGTTTCTCCGTGGTCTTGTCGAAGCGGGACGGCGGGGCACGCATGGCCGAATCGCTATCGGGTACAATAGGGAACTTGTCTGGCAAGTCGATGCGCCGGATAGCAACCGCCGGTTTCGCCGCCCGCCCATTGCAGCGCAAGCGGAGGCCGGATTCAAGCGCATCCACGCCGCCTCGTTCCAGCACGGCCCCGCGGGGCCGGCACTGGCACCAGTGGACCAAAATGAGGGCCCTGCCCGCGATTGCAAGGGCCCGGCGCGCCGCATCGCGCATTGCCTTCCCTCAAGGGCCCGGCGGATCGTGCCGCCGCCCACGGTTATCCGATACATGGCAGATCACGTACTCACCGACACCTTCTTCGAAAGCTTCGAGCTTCATCCCCTCCTGCAGCAGGGCCTGGCCGATTGCGGCTTCACCCGCTGCACGCCGATCCAGGCGCTGACCCTGCCGGTCGCGCTGTCCGGGCGCGACGTCGCCGGCCAGGCACAGACCGGCACCGGCAAGACCTGCGCCTTCCTGG
>CAZBZD010000346.1:0-1770 GCA_964496295.1 uncultured Rhodanobacteraceae bacterium
CGGTCGGCGGTGTCGCTGTCGGGAATGCGCAGCAGCGCCTCGGCGATGCACATCAGCAGCATGCCTTCGCTGCTGGACAGGTCGTACTGCTGCATGAAGGCGGCGATGGCGCTGCGCTCGTCCTGCTTGGCGCGCACGCGCTTGACCAGGTCGGCGGCGCGGTTCTCGACGGCTTCGCGCTCGTCGGCGGGCAGTTCGGCGCGTTCGAGCATGTCGTCGACGGCGTCGGCCTCGTCGCGCAGCCAGGCGTCGGTGATGCGCGCGCGCGCGGGCGGCGTGGTGTCGGGAAGTTCGGGGCTGAGGATGTCGTGGTTCACGGGAAAAACCTTGACCGGTGCGGCGGGGAACCGCAGCGGCGAAAGGCGTCCGCGGGATGCGGATGCGGGAGCGCCGATTGTAGGGGACGAAAGGGCCGCCGGGGTGGGGGAATGACGGGACTTGACGGGGGACGGGAAACCGTGGAACCGCCGGCATGGCGGCCGATGCGGGCAATGCGACAATTTGTCACGCGAAAAAACATCGAAAGCGTGACGTTATTGATCCAGGTCATGGCATGCAACAGGAGGTTCTTGCCAGCGTGGGGATGCACATCTACCATCCAGTCGTTGCAGGCATTGACGTGAGCTCATGATCGTGTTCAAGCCAGCCGGGGATGATGGCCGCAGCATGACGATGTGGCTGCGGCCGAACAGGGTACTGAGCCACGGCTCGTTGAGACGGCTGGCATGGGGACTTGCAGCAGTGACGCTGGCAACGGCGTTGATCGGGGCGCGGCAGGGAAACGTGTTTGCTCCCGCCTTCGCGCTGGTCGAGGCCGCTGCCGTGGCCTGGGCGCTGGGCATTGCCTGGCGCGCGGGCAACCGGAGCGAGCGCATCACGCTGGATCCGCGCTCGCTGGAGGTGGAGGCGTTGCCGGGGCACCGGCGCACCCGCTTCCCGTCGGGCTGGGTACGGGTGGTGCTGGCGCCCGGGAGCGGTCGTCGTCGCCTGTTGCTGGCTTCGCACGGACGCGAGCTGGAGATCGGTGCGTTTCTCGGCGACGAGGAGCGCATGGAGCTTTGGCGTAAACTTGAACGGTTGCTGGCGCAGACCACCGCGCCGCGGCGCGACCAGGTCAACCACGAGCCCGATGACGGCTCCCGAGGGTGCAAGACATGAAATCAGTTGGCATCAGGCGATGGACGAAGACGGCACTGGCGACGGCCGCCATGCTGTGCGCGGGCGCGGCGTGGGCCAACCCGCACGCGTGGCAACTGGGCCTGCCCAAGGGCGTGACGCCCACCTCGCACGATGTCTACGGCCTCTACCTGGCCTCGCTCTGGGTCTGCGTCGCCATCGGCGTCGTGGTGTTCGGCGTGATGATCGTGGCCATGGTCCGCTTCCGCAAATCCAAAGGCGCGGTGGCCGAAAAATGGAGCCACAACACCAAGCTGGAGACGGTGTGGACGATCATCCCGGTGCTGATCCTGGCCGGCCTGGCCTGGCCCGCGAGCGCGGTGCTGACCAAGATGGCCGACACCACCGGCTCGTCGATGACCATCAAGGTCACCGGTTACCAGTGGAAGTGGCGCTACGACTACATCGACTACATGGGCAAGCAGGTCGACAAGGTCGGCTTCATGTCCAAGCTGGCCAAGGACAGCAATATCGCGCGCCAGCTCGATTCCGACGCCAGCCCGTGGGACGTCAGGAACGAGAACGGCTACAACGACTACCTGCTCAACGTGGACAAGCCGCTGGTGGTGCCGGTGGGCGTGAAGATCCGCTTCC
>CAZBZD010000347.1:0-1767 GCA_964496295.1 uncultured Rhodanobacteraceae bacterium
CTGGACAAGGGCTGACGTCGCCGCGCACAAGGAACCGCCCGCCATGCATGCACACCTCGCCCTGCTGAAACGACTGCTCGACGACGTGCCGGATGCGCTGCGCCCCGCGAAAAAGCGGCTCGAGGCCTTCCGCGCGCAATGGGGCAAGCCCGGGAATCGCGACGGCTTTCTGGCCGAGCGTCATTTCGAACTGGCCGGCAGGCGCGCCGGGCGCGTCCTCGTCGACGACAAGACCTGGGCCGACCTGGAGTTCCCGCGGATTTTCGCGCGCATGGACACCTGCGTCACCTTCGCCGGCCGCCAGATGCTGTTCCACCGCCTGCGCCGGCTCGATGCCGCACCGACCGAAATCGAACAACGCCACGCGACCTGCCGCATACTGGCAGACGACCCGCCGCTGCGCGAAAAAATCCAGATGACGCTGTGGCGCCCGGGCAAGCGCATGCGCAGCCATCTCACCGACTACCTGTTCGGCGACACGAACGACACCCCGCGCCACAAGGCCGCCTGGCTGGCATGGAGCCTGGCCTGCGTGGCCGTGTTCGCCGTGGCGATCTTCGCCCGCCTGCCGGCCTGGGCCTGGATAGGCGTGCTGTTCGTCAACTTCGTGCTCATGCTCAAGACCCACTGGCAGGTCACCCGCGACAACGAAGCCATGCTCTCGTGCATGGCCCTGCTCGACACGGCCGACGCGTTGGCCGCGTTGCACGAGGCCCACCCCGGCGTCCCGCCATTCGGACGTCTGCACGAACGCGGGCCGGCGCGTGCGCGGATGCGTCGCGCCCTGCGCTGGTTGTGCGCCGTCAAGCACGAACCCGTCGCCTGGCTGAGCATCTGGCTCAACGCCGCCTGCGCCCTGGAACTGCTGCTGCATGCCTTCACCATCGACCGCTTTGTTCGCCTGCGCGAAACCGTCGCTCCCGACTTCGAGCTGATGGGCGACATCGACGCCGCCATCGCCGTCGCTTCCTTCATGGCCGGATACGAGGCATGCTGCCGACCGGAACCGACCACGGCTCCCGAGCTCGTCGTGATCGACGGCTGCCACCCGCTGCTGCCCGACGGCGTGACCAACTCGATCCGCCTCGAACACCGCTCGGCCCTGGTCACCGGCTCGAACATGGCCGGCAAGACCACCTTCATCAAGATGCTCGGCACCAATGTGATCCTGGCGCAAACCTTCGGCTTCTGCCTAGCCACGCGCGCCGTCGTCCCGCGCGTGCGCGTGCTGGCGTCCATCCAGGGCAGCCACTCGGTCGCCTCGGGCAAGAGCCACTACTTCGCGGAAGTCGAGCGGATCAATTCCTTCTTCGATGCCGGCGATGACGGGTACCGCAACCTGCTGGTCATCGACGAACTGTTCAGCGGCACCAACACCACCGAACGCGTCGCCATCGCGCGCGCCGTGCTGGAATCGCTGGCCCGCGACTCGATTGTCCTGGCCACCACCCACGACGTCGAACTGCAGACCGCGCTGGACGCGCATTTCGACTACTACCATTTCCAGGAAGACCCGCAAGTGGACGGATTCTTCGACTACCGCCTGCGTCCCGGCATCACGCATGCGCGCAACGCCATCCGCATGCTCGGGGAAATGGGCTTCCCGGCACCGGTCATCGCCAGCGCCATGGACTACGCGACCGGGACCGCGCGCACGGCGTGACCTTGCGGATCACCTCCCCGTTTTCGCCCGCTTTTTCGCCAGCTTCGAGGGATCCACCGGGTGGGTTTCCTTGAATGCCGTGATCAGGGCTTCCCTGACCAATG
>CAZBZD010000348.1:0-1754 GCA_964496295.1 uncultured Rhodanobacteraceae bacterium
GCGATCTGGTAGTAGCGGTCGAAGCCGGCCATCATCAGGATCTGCTTGAACAACTGCGGCGACTGCGGCAGCGCGTAGAACGAGCCTGCGTGCAGGCGCGAAGGCACCAGGTAGTCGCGCGCGCCCTCGGGCGTGGCCTTGGTCAGGATCGGCGTCTCGATGTCCTGGAAACCGGCCGCGTCCAGGTGCCGGCGCAGGGCCTGCACCAGCCGGGTGCGGGTACGCATCATGCGCTGCATTTCCGGGCGGCGCAGGTCCAGGTAGCGGTAGGCGAGGCGCATTTCCTCGTTGGGATTCTCGTGCAACGCGAACGGCAGGTCGCGCGCCTCGTTGAGGATCTCCAGCTTGTCCGCCAGCACCTCGACCGCGCCGGTCTTCATCTTCGGGTTGACCGAGCTGCGCTCACGCAAGGTACCGCTGACGCGCACACAATATTCGTAGCCCAGTTCCGCGGCCCGCGCGAAGGCCTCGGCGTTGTCGCGATCCACCGTCACCTGCGCCAGCCCGGTGTGGTCGCGCAGGTCGATGAAAGCCACGTGGCTTTGCAGGCGGATCTTGTTGACCCAGCCGCACAGGGTCAGTGGCTGGCCGATCTCGGCTTCGTCGATGAGGCCGCAATAATGGGTACGCATGGGCGGGTGACTCCGGCGAAATGCAGGTGGCGCGGGGCGAACCGGCGATTCTAACACTTGCCGCCCCTCGTCGATGCTCGCGACATTCCGCGTAGGGCGGGCACTGCCCGCCATCGGGCGCCATCATGGCGGGCAGTGCCCGCCCTACGCGTGATTGCGGGCCGCGTCGTGCCGGAAATCTGAACGGCGCGGGGATGGCCCGGCCGCGGCATATCCGTACAATCAACCCCCATGAGCAAGCAGACATCGCACGCCGCCGCCATCCGCGAGTGGATCCTGACCACCTCGCGGGCCGGCCACAGCATCGAAGACATGATCGACATGATGGTGCAGTCGGGCTACACCGCGCGCCAGGCCCGCCGCCTGGTCGCGGACAACCTGAAGCGCCCCGGCGTCGCCATCCCGGTCGCCGACACGCGCACCGACGGCACGCGCACGAAACACCCGCAGCCGCCCTTCGCCAGCGCCGACGGCCGTCGCATGCCGGTGTCGACGTGCGTGGAAACACCGACCATCCGCGTGCTCGGGTCCGTGCTCGACGACGCCGAATGCGACGAGCTGATCGAACAGGCGCGCCCGCGCCTGGCCCGCTCGCGCACCGTCACCGACGAAGGCACCCACGAAGTGAGCGACGCGCGCACCAGCAGCGGCATGTTCTTCCGCATCGGCGAAACCGAGCTGATCACGCGCATCGAATACCGCATTGCCGAACTGCTGGACATCCCGCCCGAGCACGGCGAGGGCCTGCAGATCCTGCACTACCGGCCGGGCCAGCAATACGAGCCGCATTACGACTGGTTCGACCGCTCCCAGGCCGGCCATGAAGCGCTGACCAAGGTCGGCGGCGAGCGCATCGCCAGCTTCATCATGTACCTCAACACCCCCGAGGGCGGCGGCGGCACCCACTTTCCGCGCGCCGGCGTCACGGTCAGCGCGCAAAAGGGGTCGGCCGTGTACTTTGCCTACGAAAACGGCGACCAGAGCTCGCTGCACGCCGGGCTGCCGGTGACCGCGGGCGAAAAGTGGATCGCCACCAAGTGGATCCGCGAGCGGCCGTACCGGTGACTTTCGGATTCTGCGTGTGCTGAAGCTGTTGCCCTTCGATACCTCAGGGCGAACGGG
>CAZBZD010000349.1:0-1747 GCA_964496295.1 uncultured Rhodanobacteraceae bacterium
CGCGCACGGTCGGCGCAGGCACGCGAACCATGGTATCAAATGCGTGATATCTTCCCGGCGAATACGCCGCAGCCGCCCGCGCCGGCATGCGCTATCTTGGACCGGTATCGCGGACGGTGTCCTTGCCGTCCGCAACACACGCATTGCATGCAAGGGCAACCATGGCGATCGTCTTCATTCCCGGCATCAAGGGCACCGAGCTGGTCGACACCTATCCGCTCGACCATCCGCGGCGCTGGCCGATGCCGGGAACCCGGCCCGGCGACATGATCGAAAGCCCGCGCGAGTTCGCCCTGGTCGACGGTCGCCACGATACCGACGGGCACTGGATGCAGCCGTCGCGCGTGATCCACCAGATCTGCGGCCCGATGATCCACAAGCTGCGCACGCAACTGGCACCGGAACCGGTGTACGCGTTCGGCTACGACTGGCGCAAGCCGCTGGAAGACGCGGCGCTGCGGCTGGCGCGGATGCTGGAGGACGTCGTCGCCCGCGAACGGGCTGCCGGACGCGCGCCGGAGCTGGGGTTCGTGACCCATTCCATGGGCGGCCTGCTGCTGCGCTCGGCGCTGCTCCTGCGTCGCCGTCGCGACCCCCTGGCCGACGTCGGCCGCATCGTGTTCATCGCCCCGCCGTTCCGCGGTGCCATCGGTTCGCCGTTCGCCCTGGTCGCGGGCGAGACCGACGACTGGTTCGGCACCGGCCCGGATTACCGCAAGGTCACGCGCGGGTTTCCGTCGGTGTACCAGATGACGCCGTCCTGGCCCGCCGCCGCCGTGGACGAGGACGGCCGCGAACTGGACCTTTTCGACCCCGCCAACTGGCAGGCCAACGTGGCGCGGGGCGAGAGCTTCCGTCCCGGCTTCCTGCGCGACGCGGAGGCCTTCGTGCGCGGACGCAAGGCGCGCCACGGAGGCCGCAGCCCGGCCCCGATGCTGGGCGATGCCGCCCTGGCCGCGGCCGCCGACAAGGTCCTGGTCATCTGCGGCGCCGGCCTGCCGACGCCCTGCGCGCTGCCCGTGCTGACCCGCAACGCGCCCAACCCCAACTGGTTCGACTTCGCGCACATGACCATCGACGCGCGCGGCGACGGCCGCGTGTGGATGCCGAGCGCGGCGATCAAGGGAGTCACCCTGGCGGCCTTCGCCGGCGGTGGCGAACACTCCCTGCTGTGCCGCGACGAGCGCGTGACCCGGCTCACCGCGCTGTGGCTGTCGGGACAACGCGCCGTTGCCTTGAAACCGCGCACGCCGCACGATCCGGTCCGGCGCCGACGGCACCGCTTCCGCCCTTGGGACGGGCGCATCGAAAGTCTCGACCAGCATATCGTCTAGACGGACCCGCCCGACCGGCCCCTTGCGCGCAGGGCGGGCAGTGCCTTGCCCGGCGGGTGCGGCGCAGTGCGGCAACGCGCCGCGCTCGATCCCGCACATCACCGGATGGAAAATGACCCAGGTCAAATGAGCCCGGCGACCGCATGCGGACAATACGCGCATGCAAAACCGACCTCTTGCCATCACCGCGCTGACGGGCACCGAAACGTCGCCCGTCGCGGACCCGACGATCGTCACCCGGCCGGAAACCTACAACGACAAGGTGGTGCGCCGTTTCATGCTGGCCACCCTGGTGTGGGGCATCACCGGCATGTCCGTCGGCCTGCTGGCGGCCTGCCAGCTGGCCTGGCCGGCGCTCAACTTCGACACCTCGTGGCTGACCTTCAGCCACATCCGTCCCGACCACACCTTCG
>CAZBZD010000350.1:0-1742 GCA_964496295.1 uncultured Rhodanobacteraceae bacterium
CAGGCGCATTTCGAACTCGCCGGCGCGATCGCCGCCGAACACCAGGTGGGTGTGGCAGTCGACCAGCCCCGGCGTGACCAGGGCGCCACCCAGGTCGTGCATTTCGCGGGCGGTTTTCGCCGGGTCGGGCTGCTCGCCGCTGTCGCCGACCCACACGATCTGGCCGCCCCAGCAGGCCAGCGCCGCGTCCCGGCGCAGGCCGTAGCCCGTGTCGCCGTCGAAGGTGACGAGGGTGGCGTTGGTCAGGAGCAGGTCCCAGTCGTGTTGGTTCATGAGGATGCTTCCGTGGGTTTCGTCTCTGCCGTCGCCTCGTCAACCGCGGCGGCCGCGATGCGCTGTTGCCGGTATTGCTCGACGACGCGGTCGGCAAAGGCACGATACACCGGCGTGCGGCAGACCAGGCCCGAGGCGGCGCGCGCCAGCAGGCAGGTGGCGAGGATGGGAATGACCATGGCCTGGTTGGAAGTCAGCTCCATGGAAATGACGGTGGCGGTGAGCGGCGACTGGGTCACGCCGGAAAGGTAGGCGGCCATGCCCAGCAGCACCACCGCCGACACCGGCGCGGCGGGCAGCAGCAGGCTCAGGTTGTGGCCGAGGCCGGCGCCCACCGCCAGCGCCGGCGAGAACAGGCCGCCGGGGATGTTGGCCCAGTACGAGGCCACGTTGGCAAGCAGTTTCAGGATGCCGAAGCCGGCGCCGGGCGCGTCGGACTGCTGCTGCAGGATGGCGCGGGCCTGGTCGTAGCCGGTGCCGTACAGGCTGTCGCCGCCGAGGCGGCTGAGCAGCACCAGGGCGATGCCGCAGCCGACGGAAAACAGCACCGGCCAACGCCCACGCAATGCCACGATCTTCTTCAACGGCCCGACGTCGAGCAGGATCAGCCGCGCATAGATGCCGCCGGCCAGGCCGCACAGCACGCCGGTGGCGAGCACCGCCATCCAGGCCGTGCCCAGCGGCAGGTTGGCGGCGATCTGGCCGAAGTAGGCATAGTTGCCCAGCGTGCCCAGCGTCACCACGCCGGCGATCACCACGGCGGTGAGGATGATGCCGCTCATGCGGTGTTCGAAGGCGCCGGCCATTTCCTCGATGGCGAACATCACGCCGGCCAGCGGCGTGTTGAAGGCCGCCGACAGGCCCGCGGCGGCGCCGGCCAGGATGAAGCGTCCGGCGGCGGCCGGCTCGGCGAAACCGAAACGCCGTCCCAGCGAATACATCAGGCCGGCGCCCACGTGCACGGTCGGGCCTTCGCGGCCGACCGACGCGCCGGTGAGGAAAGATGCCAGGGTCAGCAGCATCTTGCCGGCGGCGATGCGCAGCGACAGGGCGCGCTGGCGGAAACCGCTGTCTTCCACGTCCAGCGCGGCGATGGCCTCGGGGATGCCGGACCCGCGCGTGGCCTTGAGCGAACCGCGCGTCACCCACGTCAGCAGGCCGAACGCGGCGGGCGTGATCAGCAGCGGCCACCACGGGCTGACCGTCACCACGTGGTGGAACGCCTGGTAGGCGTACTTGGCCGCTTCCACGAAAACGATCGTGACCAGGCCCACGATCAGCGCGCCGACCCAGAACAGGATGCGCCGGCGCCATTGCACCGGCGACAACCAGGCACGCAGATGCGGGTGTTGCGTTGACGGCGAGTTCACGGCGTCGGCGGCGGCAGGGCGGACATCCCTCCATTATGCAACCGATGGCAAGAGCCATGCATGGCGGGCACTGCCCGCCAAACAAGGCTTGCGGAGAAA
>CAZBZD010000351.1:0-1740 GCA_964496295.1 uncultured Rhodanobacteraceae bacterium
TTCTTGGCCTGCGTGTCGAGCTCGGCCACCGCCACGGCGGCCTGTTTGCACTTGAGCGCGATGTCGCGTACGGAATCAGTCATCGGAACTTGCTCCTTCGATGGTGTTGTCCTGGCTTTCGGCCACGGTGGCAAGGTCGTCGCGGCTCACCACCGAGTCGCCGTAGCTGTAGCCGAGGAGTTGCTCGATTTCGCTGGTGTGGCGGCCGTGGATGATGTTGATCTCGGCCGCGCCGTACTGGGTGATGCCGCGGGCGATGCACAGCGAATCCGCGGCGTTGACGATTTCCACCATGTCGCCGCGCTGGAACTCGCCCTCGGCCCCGAGCACGCCCGTGGGCAGCAGCGAAGCGCCGTCCTCGCACAAGGCCCGCGCCGCGCCGTCGTCGATGCGGATGCAGCCGGGCACGGCCGGCGTGTGGCGCAGCCAGTACTTGCGCGCCTGCAGCTTGGTGTGCGTGCTGCGCAGCCGCGTGCCGCGCACCCGGCCCAGGCTGAGCAGGCGCGCGATGTCGGCGTCGCGGCCGTTGAACAGGATGGTGTCGATGCCGGCGGTGGCCGCGCGTTGCGCCGCTTCCAGCTTGGTGCGCATGCCGCCGGTGCCGTGGCTGCTGCCGGCGCCCGAGGCCGCGGCCAGGATCTCGGGCGTCAGCTCGATCACCTCGTCGATCGGCTCGGCGTCGGGATCGAGGCGCGGATTGGCCGAATAGAGCCCGTTGATGTCGGTCGCGATCAGCAGCAGGTCGGCATCGACCAGGCCCGCCACGACCGCGGCCAGGTTGTCGTTGTCGCCCAGGGTCAACTCGTCGATGGCGACGGCGTCGTTCTCGTTGACCACCGGCAGCACGCCGTGGTGCAGCAGCTCGTTGATCGTGGCCCGCGCATTCAGGTAGCGGCGCCGGTTGCGCATGTCGTCGTGCGTCAGCAGCACCTGCGCCAGCGGGCGGTCGAACAGGCGCTGCCACAGGGCGATGGTCTGGGTCTGGCCCAGGGCCGCCATGGCCTGGCGCTGGGCCTGGCTGGGATCGACGTCGGCATGCTGGGCCAGCAGCATGCGCCCGGCGGTGACGGCGCCGGACGAGACCAGCACGATTTCGCGTCCTTCGGCCTGGCTGGAAGCGATGAACTGCGCCAGGCCGAGCACCTGCTGCGCGCTCAGTTCGCCGTTTTCGCCGGCAAGCAGGCTGCTTCCCACTTTCAGGACGGCACGCTGCCATGGCGGCACCTCCTGTTCGCTGAAACTGCGTGTCGTGGTCATGCGTCTCCCGGAAATAACGAATCATCCATCCTTAAAGGCCTTGAGGCGCGCGCGCAGGATTTCAACCCCCGGCCGACCCGCGCCACCCGGCGACACGCGCGCGTCCAGGCTCTGCCGCGGCGTGCGCCCCTCGCCTGTCGCCGCCGCCGCTTCGGCCGCCGCGCGATAGGCATCGCGGAACGGCACGCCGGCCGCGGCCTGCTCGATGGCCACGTCGGTAGCGTACATCGAAGGTTCGATCGCGGCCTGCATGGCATCGCCGTTCCATTGCATGCGACGCAGCAGGTCCGGTACCAGTTCCAGTGCCGACAGGCCGTGCGTGAAGCCGTGCCACAGCGAGCCCTTGCCCAGTTGCAGGTCGCGCTGGTAACCCGTGGGCAGCGACAGCAACTGTTCGATTTCCACGCGTGCGGCGGCGACCGTGGCGTAGCTCGCGCGCAGCAGTTCCACCACGTCCGGATTGCGCTTGTTGGGCATGATGGA
>CAZBZD010000352.1:0-1738 GCA_964496295.1 uncultured Rhodanobacteraceae bacterium
CGCGGCATGAAGGCGGCCGAGCGCAAGAAGCGCATCATGGAATCGCTGGAACGCGTCGGCCTGGCTTCGCGCCAGAAGCATTACCCGGCCGAGCTCTCCGGCGGTCAGCAACAGCGCGTCGCCATCGCCCGGGCCCTGGCCGGAAGCCCGCGCCTGCTGCTCGCCGACGAGCCCACCGGCAACCTGGACACGCAGATGGCACGCGGTGTGCTGGAACTGCTGGAAGACATCCACCGCGAAGGCGCGACCATCGTCATGGTCACGCATGACCCGGAACTGGCCGCCCGCGCGCAGCGCAACGTGCACATCATCGACGGCCAGGAAGTGGACCTGGGCGAGGAGCCGCGCTTCCACACCGCGCACACCGCCGCCTCGGCCTCGGGTTCGCCGACGGCCTGAACGCCACCGGGCTGCGGCGAGGGGACGGGCATCGCCTGCCTCGTCAACAGTGCGTCGGGGGACGTGCCGGTTTGCCGGTGTTTCGTCTCCTCGCCGCAGCCCGGTGCCGGATGCCCTGCGTTACGCGACAGCGCCATGCGGTGCAAACGGCGGGCAGTGCCCGCCCTACGGAAAACGGAGATCATTTGATGTTCGCCTACTATCTCCATCTCGGATTGCGCAGCCTGCGGCGCAACCCCGCGCTCACGGCGCTGATGGTGTTGATCATCGGCTTCGGCGTGGCCGCGTCGATGACCACCTGGTCGGTGTTCCGCGCGGTGTCGGGCGATCCGATCCCGCACAAATCGGCCAAGCTGTTCGTGCCGCAGATCGACAGTTACGGCCCGGCCCGGCGCTCCAGGGATGGCGGGCCGCGCGATGCCTTGACCTATATCGATGCCGTCAACCTGATGCGTGCGCACAAGGCGCGTTATCAGTCGGCCATGTATCGCGTCACGCCATCGGTGGTACCGGCCCGGTCCGGCCAGCATCCGTTCTATGCCGGTGGCCACGCGGTGTTCGGCGAATTTTTCCCGATGGTGGATGCCCCGTTCGAGTACGGCGGTCCGTGGAGTGCGGACGATGATGCCCGCCGCGCGCGCGTGGTGGTCATCAGCGACAAGCTCAACGACAAGTTGTTCGATGGTGCCGACAGCGTCGGCAAGACGGTCGACGTCAACGGCCAGGACTATCGTGTCGCCGGTGTGCTGAAGCCCTGGAATCCGCAGCCGCGCTTTTACGACGTGATCAACGGTGGCCACTTCAATACCGATGCGGAAGACCTGTTCCTGCCGTTCAACACGGCCATCGACGTGGGCATGCAGAACAACGGCAGCACCAATTGCTACACGCCGCCCACCGAGCCGGGCTTCGTCGGGCTGCAACATTCCGAATGCCTGTGGACCACTTTCATGGTGGAGCTGGACGGCGCCGCGCAGGTGAGTGCCTACAAGCGGTTTCTCGATGCCTATGCGCGCCGGCAGCAACAGGCCGGCCGGTTCACGTGGGGGCCCAACAACCGCTTGCGCGACTTGACCGAATGGCTGGCCTACGAGCATGTGGTGCCGGACGACACCCGGACTTCGCTGCTGGTGGCGCTGGGCCTTCTGCTGGTGTGCCTGGTCAACACGGCCGGCTTGCTGCTGGCCAAGTTCATGCGTCGCAGTGGCGAGATCGGCGTGCGTCGTGCGCTGGGCGCATCCAGGCGCGAAATCTACACGCAATACCTGATCGAGGCGGCCATGGTCGGCCTGGCCGGTGGCGTGCTGGGCCTGGTGCTGACCGGCCTGGGCGTGATCGG
>CAZBZD010000353.1:0-1734 GCA_964496295.1 uncultured Rhodanobacteraceae bacterium
CCGCGCTGGCGCGCAGCCTCGCCTTCGCCCGCCACCTTGCCGCCGAGGAGCGTTTTTTCAGCCAGTTCCTGCCGTCGGCCTTCTGCACGCTGCTGCTGTCGGTCGGCGCGCTGCTGCTCAGCGGCATGTACGACGTGCTGCCCACGGAACTGCGCACCGCCGCGCTGTGGCTGTACGGGCTGGTGGTGATGCCGGTGTGCGGCCTGGTCATGGCCAACCGCATGCTGCGCGCGCTGCTGCTGGAACACCGTGCCGCGCGGCGCACGCCGCCGGACGATCCCGACGCCGCGGGGGCCCTGCGGGAACGACCCCGCGGACTCGCTGACACGCCGCAGCTGAGTCCGCACGAAACCGACCCCGGCGTACGCGACCAGGCCCTGCTCGAGGCCGCCCGCAACGGCGACATCCCGCGTGCGCTGGCCCTGCTGGAAGCCGGCGCCGACGCCAACACCCTGCCCGATGCGGACGACGGCAACCAGCGCAGCCTGCTGACCCTGGCCGCGCTGCATCCGGACACGCGCCTGCTGCGCGCCCTGATCGCGCACGGCGCCGACATCAACCACGCGCACCGCGGCATGAGCACCCTGCTGGCGGTGACCCGCGACGGCTGCATGAGCCGCGCCGAGGCCGTCATGGTGCTGCTGGCCAACGGCGCCGACGTCAACGTCAGCGACGGCGACGGCAACACCGCCCTGCACCACGCCGCGCGCAGCACCGACCTGTCCGTGGCCGCCGACCTGGTCGACGCCGGCGCGCCGGTCGACGCGCTCGACCACCAGGGCCGCACGCCGCTGGCCGTGGCCTGCCGCGCCGCCAACTGGAAAATGGCCGAATGGCTGCTCCGCCACGGCGCGCATGCGCAGGTCGAGGGCGGCGAACCGGCGCTGGTGTCCGCCGCCGCCATCGCCGACGACGACCCCGAGGGCGTGCGCCTGCTGCTCAAACACAAGGCCCGCGTCAACGCCTGCGACACGCTCGGCCGCCACGCGCTGATGACCGCCGCGCTGGAAGGCCACGCGGCGATCGCGCAATGCCTGCTGGAGGCGCGCGCCGACCCCGCCGTCAGCGACCGTCACGGCACCACCGCGCTGATGGAAGCGGCTCGCAACGGCAGCACCGACATCGTGCGCGCCCTGGCCGGCGCCGGCGCCGATCCCGCGCCGCGCGACCGCCATGGCCGCGACGCCCTGACCCTGGCCTGCCTGTCCTCGCGCGCCAGCGCCGCCACCGTGGGCGTGCTCGTCGAGGCCGGCGCCGATCCGCGCGCCGCCGACGGCGAGGGCCGCAGCGCGCTGGATTGCGCCACGCAGGCCGGGCGCTGGGACCTGGTGGCCGTGCTCGATCCCGCCGCGGAACTGCCGGCCAGCGTCGCCGACAGCCGTTCGCCCGACCCCGATTCGGCCACGCCCGACCACCTGCTCGACGCGCTGCGCTTCGGCCACTGGGCCATCGCCGCCGGTTTCAGCCGGCTGGTGCGCGAATGGCCGCCCGCCGAACAGGCCCGCCTGTACCTGGCGCTGGCCGCCGCCGAGCACACCCGCGCGCGCCACTGGCTGCTCGACCACGGCCTGCCCGCCGACGCCCGCCTGGACGACGGCCGTCCGCTCGTCGTCGCCCTCGTCGACACCCTGCCGGACGGCGCCGGCGCGCTCGCCGGCCTGGTCGCCGCCGGGCCCTCGCCCGCCGGGGCCGGCTGGCTGGCCCGCGCCATGCAGCGCCTGGCCGCCGCGCCCG
>CAZBZD010000354.1:0-1732 GCA_964496295.1 uncultured Rhodanobacteraceae bacterium
TGGCGACGTCCAGTTCGCAGTTGCCCAGCCAGCTGGCCAGGTTGAGGTTGGACGATCCGACCCGCGCCCACTGGCCGTCGGCCACGGCGGTCTTGGCGTGCAGCATGGAACCGTTCCACTCGAACACGCGCACGCCGGCTTCCAGCAGCGGACGGTAGCCGGCGCGCGACATGCCGGATACCAGCGGAATGTCGCTGGCGCCGGGTACCAGCAGGCGCACGTCCACGCCGTCGTGTGCGGCCGAGGCCAGCGCCTGCACGTAGGGCGCCACGCCGACGAAATAGGCGTCGGTAAGCCACAGCGTGCGGCGCGCCATGGCGGCGATCATCTGGTCGAGGCGATACACGCCGGCGGTGTTGGGCTGGGTGGCGATCAGGCGCAGGGTGGTGTTGCCGGCGACGGGCAGGGCGGTCGTTTCGGCCAGCGCCGCAGCGGGCAGGGCATCGCCCAGGGCGGCCCAGTTGTCGGCGAAGGCGCGTTGCAGCTCGGCCAGCGCCGGGCCTTGCAAGGCGATGCCGGTGTCGCGCCAGGGTGGCAGGTCGCGCTCGGGGCGTCCCAGCCACTGGGCGCTGATGCACACGCCGGAAAGAAAGCCGATGCGGTCGTCCACGGCCAGCATCTTGCGGTGGTCGCGGCTGACGAAGGTCAGCGGCTTGAGCAGGTGCGGCGGGCCGTACACGCGCACTTCGCCGCCGGCCTCGACGAGCGGGTTCCAGAATGATTGTCGGGATTGCCCGAAGCAGCCCATCCAGTCGCGGATGACGCACACGCGCACGCCGGCGCGTGCGCGCTCGACCAGGGCGTCGCGGAAGGCGCGGCCGACGGCATCGTCGCGGACGAGGTAGTTTTCCAGCAGAACCTGTCGCTGCGCCTTGCCGATGGCCGCGATCCAGGCATCGAAATGCGCCTCGGCATCGATCAGCAGATCGACCCGGTTGCCCCCCAGCAACGGAGCCCCGGCAGCACGGCTGAAGGCTCGTTCGGCCAGTTGGCGCGGCGCGGAGCTGAACGGGGAGTCGGGCGACATGCGGCCAGTCTAACCGCTTGCATCGAGCCTGGCTGGATAGGCCGTGATCGCATTGTCCACCACGGAAGCGAAATCCCGTAGGGCGGGCACTGCCCGCCATGGAAGCCTGGGTTTGACGAAATCCATGTCGGTTGCCGGACGTCTCATGGCGGGCAGTGCCCGCCCTACGGATCTGGCACGGGGTGATGCATCATTGCAGTATCCTTGGCATTCTTTCCCAGCCCGTTTCGCCAGCCATGACGTCCACGCTTTTCGCCGAAGCCGATTCCCTTCCGTCCACCGGCCCTTTGCCGCGTCGTCGCAGTGTTGGCGTGCGCATCGGCAATGTCCGCGTGGGCGGCGGCGCGCCGGTCGTCGTGCAGTCGATGACCAACACCGACACCGCCGACGTGGAGGGCACCACGCGCCAGGTGGCCGAGCTGTCGCGCGCCGGCTCCGAGCTGGTGCGCATCACCGTCAACACGACCGAGGCCGCCGCCGCCGTGCCGCGCATCCGCGAGCGCCTGGACATGATGGGCGTGTCGGTGCCGCTGGTGGGCGATTTCCACTACAACGGCCACCAGTTGCTGGAGGGCGAACCGGCCTGTGCCGTGGCGCTGGCCAAGTACCGCATCAACCCCGGCAACGTGGGCTTCGGCAAGAAGCGCGACACCCAGTTCGCCAGCATCATCGACAAGGCACTGCAGCACGACAAGCCGGTGCGCA
>CAZBZD010000355.1:0-1709 GCA_964496295.1 uncultured Rhodanobacteraceae bacterium
GCCACGGACTGCTTGACGGTGCGGAAGTTGGTGAGCATGCCGCCCAGCCAGCGCGAGGCCACGTAGGGCATGCTGCAGCGGGTGGCTTCCTCGATCAGGGTTTCGCGCGCGGCGCGCTTGGTGCCGACGAACAGGATGGTCTTGCGCTTCTGCGCCAGGCCCGACAGGTAGTTCATCGCGTCGGTGAACAGCGGCAGGGTCTTTTCGAGATTGATGATGTGGATCTTGCCGCGGGCGCCGAAGATGTACTGGTCCATCTTCGGGTTCCAGTAGCGGGTCTGGTGGCCGAAATGCACGCCGGCTTCGAGCATCTGGCGCATGGTGACTTGTGGCATGGGTTGTACTCCGAAAGGGGTTGGGCCTCCACGCATCCCCGGTTTCGACCCTGCAAGCAGGGCACCCCGAAGCCGGTGTCGATGCGTGTGTGGAATGAAAACCGGCACGCCTCGCGGCAGGCCGGTCCGGCGATTGTCCCGTCGAACGGTTACAATGGCCGTCTTGCCGCATGCGGGATGGCGGTCGCCCGTCGTCCCGCGTGCAGCCAGCTATTGTAACTGGCGCCGCCACGTCACCACAAGCTCCCTTGCCGGCTGGAAAAAACGGGCCGCGCCACCATCTGGAAGTCCATCATGGCAGTCGTACCCAAGACCCCCGCAGAACTGGAAGGCATGCGCGATGCCGGCCGCAAGGCGGCCGAGGTGCTGGCGCTGCTCACCGAGCACATCAAGCCCGGCGTGACCACCGAGGAAATCGACCGTATCGCCTACGAGCACATCGTCAACGTGCAGAAGTGCGTTCCGGCCAATGTCGGTTACCACGGGTTTCCCAAGACGCTTTGCACCTCGGTCAATCACGTCATCTGCCACGGCATTCCCTCGCCGAGCAAGGTGCTCAAGGAAGGCGACATCATCAATTGCGACGTCACCGTCATCAACAAGGACGGCTGGCACGGCGACTGCAGCCGCATGTACTTCGTGGGCACGCCCTCGGTTCGCGCCAGGCGCCTGGTGGATGTCACCTACGAGGCGTGGATGAAGGGCATCCAGGCGGTGCGCCCGGGCGCGACACTGGGCGACATCGGCCATGCCATCCAGAGCCACGCCGAAGCGGCCGGTTTCAGCGTCGTGCGCGAGTACTGCGGCCACGGCATCGGCAAGATCTACCACGACGAGCCGCAGGTCCTGCATTACGGCCGGCCCGGCGAGGGCCTGAAGCTGGTGAAGGGCATGACCTTCACCATCGAGCCCATGATCAATGCCGGCAAGCGCCATACCCGGCAGTTGCCGGACGGCTGGACCGTGGTGACCAAGGACCATTCGCTGTCGGCGCAGTGGGAGCACACCCTGGCCGTCACCGACGACGGTTTCGAGATCCTGACGCCCTGGCCGGACGCGGCCTGACGCGATTCCCGGCCTCCGGGTTGAGCGGCGCGGAAACGGAACCCGTGCCGCGGCCTTGACGCGTTGCCCCGCATCGAGGCAGCCGGCATCATCTGGTGACTGCCCTGGACCGGCCTGACCGCCACCGGAAAATCCCGTGACTGCCCTGCATCGCCTGCCGCCATTGCCACGCCTGCCGCCGGCCGTGCCCCGTTCGGGGGTGTCGGCGGAGGCGCGCCACGCGCTGCGGCAGTTGCTGGACGACGACAACCGCCTGCTCGCCATTTCGTTCGCCGCCGGGGCCGATGCCGGCGGGCTGGCGCGGCGCCG
>CAZBZD010000356.1:0-1703 GCA_964496295.1 uncultured Rhodanobacteraceae bacterium
TTGCCGGTCAGCAGCCCCTGGTAGCCGGTCGACGATACCGTCACGTCCATGCGCACGATGTGGTCGATCCAGGCCTTGAGCCGGGCCGGAATGGCAAAGTTGTACATCGGCGTGCCGAGGACGATGTGGTCGGCCGATTTCAACTCGGCCACGAGGTCGTCCGATACCCGGATGGCCGCCGCGGCTTCGGGCGAATGCGTGGCGGGCGGGGTGAAGGCGCCCTGGATCCAGGGCTGGTCGACGAACGGCAGCCGGGTTTCGACCAGGTCCCGGGACACGACCGATCCGTCCGGATGGGCGGCCTTCCATTGCCGGATGAATTCGGCGGTCAGCTTGCGGGATACGGAATGGTCGGAACGGGGGCTCGCCTCGATGGCGAGCAACACGGGTTTGCAGGGACTCATGGGGGTTCTCCGATGGTTGCGATCCGGTTTGAGGTTACAATTCGAGTGCAAGTTACAAATAGTTACCAACGACGGAAACGTAATCTATGGCCACCACCACCCGTTCCACAAGACGGCACAGGAATGACACCAGGGCACATGCAAGTGACTGCGGGGATGGCATTGCCGCGCGCGAGGTCCTGAACCTCGTCGGCGACAAATGGAGCGTGCTCGTCGTGGGGCTGCTCGGCGATGGCTCGATGCGGTTCTCCGAGTTGCGAAGAAGCGTCGAGGGAATCTCCCAGCGCATGCTCACCCTCACGCTGCGCGGGCTCGAGCGCGACGGCCTGGTGACGCGCACGGTGACCCCCACGACGCCGCCGCGCGTGGACTACGCGCTCACCGAGCTGGGCGAAACATTGATCGCGCCGGTGAAAGCGCTGGCCCAGTGGGCGGAGCGCAACCGGGCGACGATCCAGGCAGCCCGCGACCGGTTCGACCGGAAGGCGTCAAGCAGGCCGAGCGGCCGCAAGTAGCCTTGCGCGAACCGGGTGCGGCGCCCGGACGCCATGCAGGGCATGGTTTCGCGCGAAGAAAGCGCCGCGGGGCCGGTATCATCCGGTCGACAACATCCCGTTTCCTGTCGAGTCGAAAGCCGCCCATGGACAACTTGCGCCAACGTTTTTTCTTCCCCGACACCGACCTGCGCGGCGAATACGTGCGCCTGGAAAGCGCATTGACGCCGGTGCTGCAGGCGCGCGACTACCCGCTGGAAATCCAGAGCCAGCTGGCCGAGGCGCTGGTGGCGGCGAGCCTGATGGCCGGAACGCTGAAGTTCGACGGCCGGCTCGCCTTGCAGGCGCAGGGGCAGGGCGAGCTGTCGTTGCTGCTGGCCGAGGCCACGCACGACAACACGGTCCGGGGGCTGGCGCATTGGAAACAACCGGTGGCGCAAACCGAGTTGCCGGATCTCGCGTCGCTGCTGGGCGAGCAGGCGATGATGGCGATCACGCTCAAGCCGCAGCACGGCAAGGATTACCAAAGCCTGGTCCCGCTGGACTCGAGCGACCTGGCCACGTGCCTGGGCGATTATTTCGACCAGTCGGAACAGTTGCCGACGCATGTGCGCCTGGCCTTCGGCAACGGCCGCGCCACCGGCCTGCTGCTGCAACGGATGCCCGACCGGCATGCCGACCGGCAGACCAACGACGAGCAGTGGCAAACGCTGCAGACGCTAGCCGGAACCCTGACCACGGGGGAACTGCTCGACCTGCCGCTCGACACCATCCTGCATCGCCTGTTCCACGAAACCCCGCCGCA
>CAZBZD010000357.1:0-1702 GCA_964496295.1 uncultured Rhodanobacteraceae bacterium
GCGGCGGCTTGCCGGCCGCCAGCCGCGCCACGATGCCGCCGGCGTCGAAACTGCTGGCCGCGAAGGCATCCGGCCGGGTCAGGGGGAACAGGCGCGGCTTGCCGTTGACCTCGACCTGGTCGCGGTTGCCGGCCAGCGCGTGGATGGGACTGATGCCGCCGGGCGTGTTGAGGAACTGCGTGGGCGGATTGACCTGGAACGGGCGCACCGCGAGGGCCAGCGTGAGCGTGCGCGCGTGGTCACCGGTATTGGTCACGGTGTAGCGCGCCAGCAACTTGCCGTGCCCGCGCCGGCCCGTGGCAAACGCGGCGCTGCGCAGGCGCACGCCCGGCGCGGTCCAGGTCACCGAGGGCAGCGGCAGGTAGCCGTCGGCCAGCGCCTGCGTGGCGTGCACGTCGGCCCAGGTCACCAGCGTGTCGCCGTCGAGCAGGAACGGTTCGAGCGAGAAGCCGCCCTTGCCCACTTCCAGCACGCCGTCCTCGGACATCAGCGCCGCGTGCGCGCCGCCGCCGTCGACACCGACCAGCGTCCAGTACGACTGCTGGCCGGAGAAGCCGCGCGGATACAGGCCGCGCCGCGCCTGTTTCGCCAGATGCTCGAAAAAGCCGTTCGGCGTCGCGCCCCAGGCGCGGCTTTTGACATCGACCGCCGCCAGCGCATAAGCCTTCGCCGGGCCCGCGTGAAATGCCAGGCGCAGGTAGCGCGCCTTCGCATCGGTCAGCAACAGCGGATCGCTGCCGCCGTTGCCGTCGGTGACGCGGCGCAGCCGTCGCCAGTGCTGGTGGTCGTCCGAGGCCAGCACGTCATAGCGCGAGGCCTGGTGGCCCGGCAGCCAATGCAGCACCAGGCCGCCGAACGGGCGCGGCGCGCCGAAATCCAGGGTCAGGGATTGCCCGGGTCCACGTGACGGATCGCTGCGCCAGGCACTGCCCGCGTCGCCATCGACGGCGGCCGCGGCGGCATGGCCCGGCAGCGCCGAGGTCGCCCGCGCCACGACCGGCGGCCACGAGGTGCGCGGCGGCGGCAACGGCTGCAGCTTCAGATCATCGAAACACACCTGCCCGCGACCGCCCTTGCCGGCGGCGACCGCCAGTTCCACGCTGGCCGTGTGGCGCAGCGCATGATCCTTGGACGGCCCCCAGGCAAAGGCGATGGCGTCGCGTTCGGCACGCAGCGTCTGCCACTGGTCGGTGACATGGAAATCCGGCCGGTTGATCCACCACACGTTGTAGCCGCTGGCGTCGATCAGCTTCAGTTGCAGCGTGTTGTCGGGCGAGCGGCCGCGCACGCGCACCGACAATGCGTAGTTGCCGTGGAAGGCGATCGGCAACGCGCGCCGGATGGACGCGTAGCCGGACACGCCGTTGAAATCGAAATCCAGGCACACCGCGCCGTCCTTTTCATGCAGCGACGCGCTGACGTCGTCCGAATGCGCCGCATGCCAGGCCGAGGCGTTCGAAAAATCATCCAGCACGCGCGGCGGCGGCGTGCCCGCATGAGCCAGCGAGCCCACGATGATCGCGGCGGCCAGCCAACCGCACGCCGCGGCTTGTCGATGCCATGCGGGCCTCATCCCTTCACGCTCCCCAGCAGCAGGCCCTGGATGTAATAACGCTGCAGGGCCAGGAACAGCACCAGCACCGGCAGCGTGGTGACCACGGCGCCGGCCATCATCAATTCGCTGTCCTGCACGTGCTCGCGC
>CAZBZD010000358.1:0-1701 GCA_964496295.1 uncultured Rhodanobacteraceae bacterium
GCCGACGACATCAAGCCGACCGAGCACGTGGACATGCAGGCGGCGGCGCAGAAGTGGGTGGATTCGTCCATCTCCAAGACCGCCAACGTGCCCACCGAGTATCCCTACGAGGATTTCAAGGACATCTACCTGTACGCCTACAAGCAGGGCCTGAAGGGCTGCACCACCTTCCGCTTCAATCCCGAGGCATTCCAGGGCGTGTTGGTCAAGGAGGCCGACCTCGAGAACACGCGCTACCAGTTCGAGCTCGAAGACGGAAGCGTGGTCGAGGTCAAGGGCAACGAGGAAGTCGAATACGACGGCGAGACCCACACCGCCGCCAACCTGTTCGACGCGCTGAAGGAAGGCTACTACGGCAAGTACTGAGCCTGCCGTCGCTTATCGCAAAGAGATCGTCATGACCATCAAGATCGACAAGAAAATCAAGGCCTACCACGTGCTCAAGCCGGAGCAGCCGGAAGCGGAGGAAGTGGCCGGCGCCGAGGCCAAGCCGGCCGCCGAAGTGATCCAGATGACCGAGGCCCTGGCACGGCCTCAGACCCTGGTCGGGGCCACCTACAAGATCAAGTCGCCGCTGTTCGAGCACGCGCTGTACGTGACCATCAACGACATCGTGCTCAACGAGGGCACCGAGTACGAACAGCGCCGGCCCTTCGAGATCTTCATCAACTCCAAGAACATGGACCACTTCCAGTGGATCGTGGCGCTGACCCGCATCATGAGCGCGGTGTTCCGCAAGGGCGGCGACGTCACCTTCCTGGTCGAGGAAATGAAGGCCGTGTTCGACCCGCGCGGCGGCTATTTCCAGGCCGGCGGCGTCTACATGCCGTCCATCGTGGCCGAGATCGGCGCCGTGGTCGAGAAGCACATGAAGCGCATCGGCCTGATCCGGGACCCGGAAATGAGCGCCTCGCAGAAGGCGCTCATCGCCGAGAAGCGTGCCGCCGTCGAGGCCGCGCAGGGCGCCACCCGGGCCGAGTCCGCCGAAGCCGCGGCAAGCGACGGCACGGCGACGGCCAACGGCGACTTCCCGCCCACCGCGATGCTGTGCAGCAAGTGCAACACCAAGGCCCTCGTGCTGATGGACAACTGCCAGACCTGCCTCAACTGCGGCTACAGCAAGTGCGGATGAGCGCGCCTTCCGCCTTGCCTTGAACCGCGATGCTCGAACAGACCGTCAGCGTGACGTGCCCGTACTGCGGGGAGTCGATCGACCTGGTGGTGGATGTTTCGGCCGGGTCGCGGGTCTGCGTCGAGGATTGCGGCGTCTGCTGCCGTCCCGTGGACGTATCGATTACCATCGATGCGCGGGGGAGTTGCCACGTCGACGTCGGTCGGAGCGACGACTGACGCGTCCGATCGAGGGGGAAGACCTCAATTCATGAATCTCGCGTTTTTGCCATACGGCCCCTGGGGCGTGGTCTGCGCCGCGCTCATTTCGCTGGTGGCCGGCGTGCTGCTGCTGGGGCTGGTGCATCATGCCTGGGGCAGGCGCCAGCACTGGACCCACGCGGCCGAAATCGGCTGGGCCTGGCTGGCCACCATGGTGCTGACGGCCGGTGCCGATACCTGGCACCTGCTGTACCTGGGCGTCGTGCCGCTGGAGTCGCCGGTCACCATCGCGCGCGTGCTCGAACCGATCCATGATCCGGACACGCTCGGCCTGCGCGTGGTGTGCGAGTTCATCGGCGCCAGCGCCGG
>CAZBZD010000359.1:0-1698 GCA_964496295.1 uncultured Rhodanobacteraceae bacterium
ACCACCCATTCCAGCCACACCGGATTGGGCTGCGCCGACGGCGCCACGATCACTTCCACTTTCTGGCCGGAAGCCAGTTGCGCGCGCAACGGCGAGAGCTTGCCGTCGACGCGCGCCGCCACCGCGTGGTCGCCCACGTCGGTGTGCACGGCGTAGGCGAAGTCCAGCGCGCTGGCATGGCGCGGCAGCGACAGGATGTCGCCGCGCGGCGTGAACAGGTAGACCTCCTCCGGGAACAGGTCGATCTTGACGTTTTCCAGGAACTCCATCGACGAGGGCGTGCCGGCCTGGCGGTCGGCCAGCGCGCTCAACCAGGCCCGCGCGCGGTTCTGGGCACTGTTGGCGGGGCCGCTTTCGGCCTTGTAGATCCAGTGCGCGGCCACGCCGCGCTCGGCCACCGAATCCATTTCCTCGGTGCGGATCTGCACCTCGATGGGCTCGCCGAACGGCCCCAGCAGCACGCTGTGCAGGGACTGGTACCCGTTGGCCTTGGGGATGGCGATGAAGTCCTTGAAACGCCCTTCGACCGGCTTGTACAGCGCGTGGATGGCGCCCAGGGCGCAGTAGCAGCGCATCACGCTGTCGGTGACCACGCGGAAACCGAACACGTCCATGACCTGCGCGAACGTCTTGTGGTCGTTGCGCATCTTGGTGTAGATGCTCCACGGCGACTTGATGCGGCTGACGACCCGCGCCGGGATGTTCTCCCGGGCCAGGGTCTCGCCCAGGGCCTGCTCGATGCGCTGCATGGCCTGGCGGCGGTTGCCGATGGCGCTCTTGATGCGCGCGCTGATGACGCGGTGGCGATCGGGGTACAGGCCGCGGAAGCCGAGGTCCTGCAGTTCCGCCCGGATCCGGTTCATGCCCAGGCGTTGCGCGATCGGCGCGTAGATTTCCAGCGTCTCGCGCGCGATGCGGCGGCGCGAACCCGGGCTCTTGGCGTCCAGGGTGCGCATGTTGTGCAGGCGGTCGGCCAGCTTGATCAGGATGACCCGGAGGTCGCGCGCCATGGCCAGCAGCATCTTGCGGAAACTCTCCGCCACGGCTTCCTGGCGGCTGCGGAAGCGCATGCTGTCCAGCTTGGTGACGCCCTCGACCAGCTCGGCCACGGTGCCGCCGAACCGGCTTTCGATGTCGGCCCGGTTCAGGCCGGTGTCTTCCAGCGTGTCGTGCAGGATCGCGGCCATGATGGTTTCGGCATCCATGCGCAGGTCGGCAAGGATGCAGGCCACGGCCACCGGATGGGTGATGTAGGGCTCGCCGCTCTTGCGCGTCTGCCCCTCGTGCGCGCGCGCGCCGACTTCGTAGGCCTGCTGCACCAGATCGATCTGCCCGGGGGGCAGATAGGTCGCCAGGCAAGTCTTGAGGCCGGCCATGCCGCCGGCTGCGGCCGCGTCGCGTGGCAAACCGGTATTCACGGCAGCCTCCATGACGTCCGGCGACCGTTCAGGCCGCCGCCTCCATGCCGGAGGCGGCGGATCGTCGATGCCGGCCGGGCGCGCCCGTCACCCGCCGACCCGTCGGTCCGCGGGCCATCACGCCGCCCGGTGCCGGACTGCCCGCCTGATGCATTCAGTCGTCCCCGGCCTTGCCGAGGTCGTCGTCGACCTCGGCGGCGGCCCATTCCATCGCCTCGCGCTCGGCCTGCTCGCGCTCGGCGCGGTCGATGGCGTCGATGGTGGCCTCGTCGATGCTGCG
>CAZBZD010000360.1:0-1687 GCA_964496295.1 uncultured Rhodanobacteraceae bacterium
CGCGCACGGCAGGTATATTGGCCCGACTTGTTCCGCGAGAATCACCATGCGCCTGTTGCTTGCCCTGCTGCTGCCCTGGTTGCAGTTCTTCACCATCGGCCGGCCCTTTGCCGGCATCGTCTGCCTGATCCTGCAGATTACCCTGATCGGCTGGATTCCGGCGGCGATCTGGTCGGTATACGCGCTCAGCCAGTACCACACCGAGCGCAAGATCGACGCGGCGATGCGTTCGCGCTGAATCTTTCGCGTTATGGTGTGGCCTCCGCGTCCACGGAGTTCCGCGCATGTCGCATACCCATGACCTGATCGTCCTCGGCGCCGGTTCGGGCGGCCTGGCGACGGCGTTCCGTGCCGCCGCCCACGGCGCGCGAGTGGCCCTGCTGGAGCCGGGCGCGCTGGGGGGCACCTGCGTCAACGTCGGCTGCGTGCCCAAGAAGGCCATGTGGTACGCCGCGCAGATGGCCGAGGCGCAGCAACTGGCGCGCGACTACGGGTTCGACCTGGCGCCGGGATCCCTGGACTGGCCCGCTTTCGTGGCGCGCCGGCAGCGCTACATCGACGGCATCCACGCCAGCTACCGCAAGCGCATCGAGGCGACCGGCATCGAGCTGATAGCGGCCAGTGGGCGCATGGTGGCGGAGCAGACGGTGGCGCTGCCCGACCGCGAGCTGCACGCGCCGCACGTCGTGCTGGCCACCGGCGCGCGTTCGCGCAGGCTGGATGTGCCCGGCTTCGACCTCGGCATTGATTCCGACGGGTTTTTCGACCTGCAGGCCTGCCCGCGGCGCGTGGCCATCGTCGGCGGCGGCTACATCGCGGTGGAGCTGGGCGGCGTGCTGCACGCGCTGGGCGCGCAGGTCGACATCATGGCGCGGCATCGCCTGCTGTCGGGATTCGACGACGACATGACCGACGCCCTGGGCGAGTGGATGCGCGCCGACGGCATCGGCGTGCATTACCGCTGCAACGTGCAGGGAGTGCGCCGCGAAGACGACGGCCTGCACCTTTCCTGCGACAGCACCGCGGGCGAGGGTGCCTACGACCTGGTGCTGTGGGCCGTCGGTCGCGTGCCCAACAGCGAAGGCCTCGGCCTGGACGCCGTGGGCGTGGATCGCGACGAGGACGGCCACATCCTCGTCGATGCCTTCCAGAACACCAGCGTGCCGGGCATCCACGCCATCGGCGACGTGACCGCGCGCCCGGCATTGACGCCGGTGGCGGTTGCCGCCGGCCGGCGCCTTTCCGACCGCCTGTTCGGCGGCGACGACGACGCGCGCCTGGATTACACCGACATCCCCAGCGTGGTCTTCGCGCATCCGCCGCTGGGCAGCGTGGGCCTGGACGAGGCCGCGGCGCGCGAGCAGGCCGGCGACAGCGTGCGTTGCTACCGGTCCCGCTTCACGTCCATGCAACTGGCGCTGTCCGAGCGCCCGCGCAAGACCCTGATGAAACTGGTGTGCGAGGGCGACGACGAGCGCGTGGTCGGCGTGCATGTGCTCGGCCCGGGCGCCGACGAAATGATCCAGGGCTTTGCCGTGGCGGTGAAGATGGGCGCGCGCAAGGCCGATTTCGACGCCACCGTGGCGGTACACCCGACCTCCGCCGAGGAACTGGTGCTGATGACCTGATCAGCCCGACCCCGGAATGGGAAGGCAGACCCATCCCGCGCAGGCCGGATCAAGGAGCG
>CAZBZD010000361.1:0-1685 GCA_964496295.1 uncultured Rhodanobacteraceae bacterium
CGCAGGGCCGGCCGTGGATCTTCCGCGAAATCGCGCACTATCTCGCCACCGGCGAAAAACTGCCCGAGCCGACGCCCGCCGAAGTCGGCGCCATCCTCTGCGGGCACCTGGAAGACCTGTACGCCTTCTACGGCGAACCCATGGGCGTGCGCATCGCGCGCAAGCACCTCACGTGGTACGCCAAGGACCGCCCTGAAAATGCCGCCTTCCGCGCCGTCGCCAACCGCACCGAATCGGCCGCCGAGCAGTTGCGCCTGACCCGCGAGTATTTCGCCGCCCTGGCCGACGATCTCGCCACCGCCGCCTGACACGCTCCCCGCATCCCGCCCGCATCATGCTGCAGGAGCCTGCCCTGCAGGGCACCTCGAAAAACCGTCCACACGCCGGCTCGACCACGACGCGTGTGCCTGATGATCCTCATTGACTTTGGACGTCCATACGGCTAACTTGCGTCTCGCTGCACATATCTTTTCATGCGAATGAAAAGATATTCAGGGAAGCCGGTGCGAATCCGGCGCTGCCCCGCAACGGTATGCCCACGCGGTCACGACCCCGTGCAAGCCCGATACCTGATGCAGCCGGAAGGCCTCGCCTTCCGTCCGGCCTGGCGCGCCTCGGCACGCCGGTTCGCCCGCGGGGGCGAAGGTCGAAGGTGCGTTCGCCGGCCGGCGGACGGCCGTCCCCTTCGTTCCTCTTGCCCAGGTTTTCAAGAGGAATTTCGCATGACACACGTTACTTTCCCCGGTTTTCCGCGCATCGGCGCCAGGCGCGAGCTCAAGCGCGCACTGGAAAGCCACTGGCGCGGCGACCTCGACGCCGACGCCCTACTCGCGCAGGCCCACGAATTGCGCGCCCGCCACTGGCAACTGGCCCGCGAGGCCGGCGCCGACGTCGTGCCCGTCAACGATTTCAGCCTGTACGACCAGGTGCTGGACGCGGCGGTGCTGTTCGACGCCATCCCGGACCGCTACCGCCCCTTGCACGATGCCGATCCGCTGGCCGGCTATTTCGCCATGGCCCGCGGTTCGCGCCGCGACGGCCACGACCTGCGCGCGCTGGAAATGACCAAGTGGTTCGACACCAACTACCACTACCTCGTGCCCGAGCTCGCCGCCGGCCAGCGCTTCGCGCTCGAGGGCAGCAAGCCACTGGACGAGTTCCGCGAGGCCCGCGCGCTGGGCCTGGACGCGCGCCCGGTGCTGATCGGGCCGGTTTCGTTCCTGCGGCTGTCCAAGAGCACTGATGGCAGCGCCACGCTGGATTTGCTGGACGCGTTGCTGCCGGCCTATGCCGAACTGCTCGCGCAACTGGCCGACGCCGGTGCCGAATGGGTGCAACTGGACGAACCGTGCCTGGCCACCGACCTCGACGCGGCCGCGCACAATGCCCTGCATCACGCTTACGCCGTCCTTGCCGACGGTCGTACTCCGAAGATCCTGCTGGCCAATTACTTCGGCGGTTTCGGCGACAACCTGGCGCGGCTTGCCGGGCTGCCGGTCCAGGGCATCCACGCCGATCTGGTGCGCGGCGCGGGCGAGGTCGATGCCCTGCTCGACGCCCTGCCCGCCGACAGCATCCTCAGCGCCGGCGTCATCGACGGCCGCAATGTGTGGCGCAGCCAGCCCGGACACGTCCTGCCGCTGCTGGAAAAGATCCATGCCCGCATCGGTGGCGAACGCCTGTGG
>CAZBZD010000362.1:0-1676 GCA_964496295.1 uncultured Rhodanobacteraceae bacterium
GTCCCGAGTCCCGAGTCCCGAAAAAGCCATCCCCTACACGAAAACGCGGCATTTGCCGCTCCCCTCCCGCCATGCCGTCGCCCACACTGGCGCGCATGTCCGACCAAGACGACCTGCGTGCCTGGCTGACCCTGATGCGTGCGCCCGGGCTGGGCGCGGCAAGCGTGCGCGCCGGGCTCGATGAAGCCGGCGACATCCATGCCGCGCTGGAGCTGGCGCGCGGCGAAAGGCGGCTGTCCGCGGCCACCCGGCAGTGGCTGAAGGCGCCCGACACGGAGCTTCTGGACGCGGACCTTGCCTGGCTGGAAGCCCCCGGCCATCGCCTCCTGCGCTGCAACGAAGCGGATTTTCCGCCCCAGCTCGAAACCATCGCCAATCCGCCGGCGGCATTGTTCGTGGTCGGCCGTGCGGAACTGCTGCTGCACCCGCAGATCGCCATCGTCGGCGCGCGCGGGGCCAGCCCGGCGGGACTGGCCAACGCGCGCCTGTTTGCCCGCGACCTGGCCCGCGCCGGCCTGGTCGTCACCAGTGGCCTGGCCGACGGCATCGACGGGGCCGCGCACGCGGCGGCACTGGAGGCCGGCGGCGCCACCGTGGCGGTCATGGGCACCGGCCCGGACCGCGTCTATCCGCGCCGCCACCGCGGGCTGGCCGGCCGGATCGGGCGCGAGGGCGTGCTGGCCAGCGAATTCGTGCCGGGCACGGGGCCGAAGGCCGGGCATTTCCCGCGCCGCAACCGCATCATCGCCGGCCTTTCGCTGGGCACGCTGGTGATCGAGGCCAGCGTGCGTTCCGGTTCGCTGATCACCGCGCGGCTGGCCAGCGAGCAGGGCCGCGAGGTGTTCGCCTTGCCCGGGTCCATCCACAATCCGCTGGCACGCGGCTGCCACCGCCTGATTCGCGATGGCGCGCAACTGGTGGAAACCGTCGGCGAGGTGATCGAGGCCCTGCGCCCGCTGGCCCTGTCGCTGGGCGACGACCTGGCCCGCCGGCTGCACGGGGACGAGGCCGGGGCCGCGCCGCAGCCGGCCCCGGCCGCCGGGGATCCCGAGCGCCGCCGCCTGCTCGAGGCGCTGGGCCACGGCGAACCGGTGGCGGTCGACGTCCTCAGCCGGCGCAGCGACCTGCCGGCGCAGGCGGTGTCCTCGCTGTTGCTGCTGCTGGAGCTGGAAGGCGAGGTGGCCAGCCAGGCGGGCGGGCGCTGGCTGCGCGTCGCGTAGGGCGGGCACTGCCCGCCAAACGGGTTCGTGTTTGCCCGGGCTTTTCATGGCGGACAATGCCTGCCCCGCGCGGCAAATCCGGAGGCAATCGTGCCCGGAAGGAAGGAGATGGCCGGGTTGCGCGATGCATGCCGCGAGACGGCCGTGGTTCGCTTAGAATGACCGGCGCCTGGCGGGCAGCCGGCAAGATCTGCTTGACAGCACGGCCCGGCCTGTGATCCCACTATATATAAGTATCTGCCGGATCCTCGGCAGGAATTGTTTCGTTTTCGTGTCCGGATGAACCGCCCCATGGCCAAGAACCTGCTCATCGTCGAGTCGCCCGCCAAGGCCAAGACCATCAACAAGTACCTCGGCAAGGACTTCCAGGTGCTGGCCTCCTACGGCCATGTGCGCGACCTCAGGCCCAAGGAGGGCGCGGTCGATCCCGAGCACGGCTTCGCCATGACCTACGAG
>CAZBZD010000363.1:0-1648 GCA_964496295.1 uncultured Rhodanobacteraceae bacterium
AAGCCCTGCCCGGCGTAGGTCTGCGGGTTCCAGCGGTAGCTCCAGCCGTTGCCCATGGCGCCCTGCGGGCCGCCGTGGACGATGAAGGCGACGGGATACTTCTCGTCGTCGTCGAAGTCGGCCGGGGTGACCACGTAGCCGTACACGGTGTCGTCGCCGGCGCCGTCGAAATGGAAATAGGTCACGTTGCCCATCCGCGTGTCAGCCAGCGCCGCGTCGTTGACGTGCGTGATGCGGCGGAAACGGCTGCCGTCGGGCTGCATGGCATAGAGCGCCACCGGGTGCCTGAGGTCGGCGCGCGCCACCACGGTGCGCGTGCGCGACAGGCTGTAGCCGGCCACGCTGCCGTCGCCGACCAGCTCGTGCACGTCGCCGTCGTCGGTGTCCACGGCAAACAGCGGGGTCTGCATGTGGTCCGGCGCGGTCACGTACAGCGTCGCGCCGTCGGCGGAAATGCGCATGTTGCCGGGCGAGCGGTCCCAGTCCTTGTCCAGCTCCACGGACTTGCCGCTGGCCAGGTCCATCTTCATGATGCGGAAGCGGTCGGACTCGAAACCCGGCACCGTCTGCGCCAGGTAATAAAGCGTCGTGCCGTCGGGCGAAGGCACCGGCCAGCCGTCCCAGGCCGGATTGGCGTCGGTCAGGTTGCGCGGCGCCGTCGAGCCGTCCGCCGGCACCTTGTAGATGTCGAAATTGGTCGACCACGGCTCGTCGTGTCCGGCGATGCGCACGTCGAAGTAAAGCGTGTTGCCGTCGGGCGAGAAGGCATACTCGCCGGCGCCGCCGAACGGCTTGGACGGAATGTCGCCATCGATGCCCTTGCTCACCCACACCGGCGCCTGCGTGCCGTTCAACGTATCCACGAACAACTGCGAACGGCGGCCGTCGGACCAGGTATCCCAGTGGCGCACGAACAGGCGCGTGTAAAGGTGCCCGCTGGACTTGTCGGCCTTGTCCGCCTCGAGCTGCTTCGCCGTGCAGGCCAGGTCCGGGCAATGCGTGAACACGTCCAGCGATGCCGCGAAATGCACGCCGTCGGGCGACAACGTGAAATTGTTGATGTCCACCGGGTAGTGCGTCACCTGCACCGCCGTGCCGCCCGCGGCCGGAATCGACCACAACTGGCGGCTGCCCGAGCGCGAGGACAGGAAATACACCACCGAACCGTCGCGCGACCAGCGCGGGCTGGACGCCTTGTCCACCAGTTGCACCGGCCTGGCGCCGGCGGCATCCACGTCCAGCGCGTAGATGCCGGTGACGCCCTTGTCGGCCGCGTAATCGGTGCGGCGCATGGTGAACAGCACCCGCGAGCCGTCCGGCGACACCTGCGGATCGCCCAGGCGCTTGAGCATGACCAGGTCATGCACGTTGAACGGATGCGGATCGGCCGCGCGGCCCGCCACGGGACCGATGGCCAGCGCCAGCAGGCCGGCGACGACAAGCGGTTTGGCAATCATGATCTTCCCCTATCGATGCAAATGCGACGAAGGTAAGCGTACCCGCAGGCCGGCGCAAGCATGGCGATACAACCCACAAAAACCCCGCACGCCATAGGCCGGCTCAAGGAGCGAAGCGACGGAGCCGGCGGACAACACCCGCAACCCCGCCACGCCGGCTCCACCCTGCAGGCTTGAACCAGCCCGCGGCA
>CAZBZD010000364.1:0-1644 GCA_964496295.1 uncultured Rhodanobacteraceae bacterium
AGCAGATTTACAGTCTGCCCCCGTTGGCCGCTTGGGTATCCCTCCGGGAAATCTTCGATTGTCGTGTCGCTTGCTGCACCCGGCAGCTTTTTCGAATCATCCGGCAAGTGGTGCTGCGCACCACCCGAACGGACGACTGCGGGCTTCCTGCCTCGCAAAGGACGGGCATTTTCGTGGGCCGGCCGCGAACTGTCAATACTGGATTGCCGCCCGCCCGGCGATTCGGCTCCGATGGACGGGGCCTCGCCCGCGGCCGGCGGGGCGGCAACATGAACGAAGCATGTCGCGTCACGGGCCGCGCGCGGCGCGCGTATCGGCACGGCAACAACATTTCCGCAACATTTCATGCACACCTTTTGAAGGTGGCGTCGGTTGCCGTGTCTGCATGACTGTCCCCGCATCCGCGCCCGCAGGGCGCGATCCCTGGCTCGACAACGCGCGCTTCATCCTGATCGCCCTGGTGGTCTTCGGCCACTCCCTGGAGCCGTTGCTGGGCGCCCACCCCTGGCTTGCCGACGGCTACCGGTTCGTCTACACCTTCCACATGCCGGCTTTCGCCTTTCTTTCGGGCGCGGTGTCGCACGCGGAGGTCGACGGCAAGTTGCTGCGCAGCGTGACCTTCCGGCTGCTCTGGCCCTACCTGGTCTTCCAGGGCCTGTATGCCCTGGCCGCCATGTCGCCGGCGTGGCCGGACGGCGGCCCGGGCAGCATCACGACGCCGTACTGGCTGCTCTGGTACCTGGTCAGCCTGGCCTGCTGGCGCATGCTGCTGCCGCTGTTCGCGCACCTGCGCAGTCCCCTGCTGATCGCGCTGGCCGTTGCCGTGGTGACCGGCTGCTTCGGCGACATCGGCTACTACCTGTCGCTGTCGCGCACGCTGGTGTTCTTCCCGCTGTTCCTGATGGGCTGGTTGTGGGCGCCACGCTGGCGCAACCGCAGCGGCACGTGGCCGGCGCGATGGCTGGCGGCGGGCACGCTGGCGGCCGTGGGCGCGGCGATCGTGCGCATCGGGCCGGATCCGCGCTGGCTGTACGGCAGCTACGGCTATGCCGCGCTGGGCGCGGACCCGCTGCCGGGCATGGCCTGGCGCCTGCTTCTCCTGGGCGCGGCCGCGGCCTGCACGCTGGCATTCCTGGCGCTGGTGCCGCGCCGGCACACTGTCGTCAGCGGGCCCGGCTCGCGCAGCCTCGGCGCCTACGTGCTGCAGGGGTTCGTGATCAAGTTCGCCGTGGGCAGCGGCTTGTTCGCGGTGCTGGCGGCGTGGCCCGGTACATGGCTGGTGCCCGTGTTGCTGCTGGCCTCGGCCGGGGTGGCGCTGGTGCTGTCCTCACGCGTGGTGCAGCGATTGCTGGAACCGGTCACCACGCCGCGCTGGCTGGAACGCACGCTGTGGCAGAAGCTGCCGGTGCATTCGCGCGATGCGGGTTGAGCGGCTGCCGTCGCGCCTTCCGGGCATGCATGCCGGCGCATCCGCGGAGTCGACACGGGGCGCGCGTCGGAACCCTTCCTGGCCGGCAGTGCCCGCCCTGCCGGCTTCTCCGGGCATGACCCGCCCACGGCCATGCCGTGGGCTGCACGGACTCAGACGTTGAACAGGAAGTGCAGCACGTCGCCTTCCTGCACGATGTAACCCTTGCCCTCGGT
>CAZBZD010000365.1:0-1643 GCA_964496295.1 uncultured Rhodanobacteraceae bacterium
CCGGACATGTGGCCGCCGCAGACCTACCTGGACGCCAAGCTGGCCGACCAGCGCGAACGCCATGCGCGCCACGACGACACCGCGCACAACCTCGAGCCCAACCTCAAGGAAGGCCCGGGCGGCCTGCGCACGCTGGACATGCTGCGCTGGCTGGGCCGTCGCGTGGCCGGCGCCGGCACCTTCGACGCCATGGTCGCGGCAGGACTGCTGGACCCGGCCGAGCGCGCGCAACTGGCCGATGCCGAGGCCACGCTGTACCGCTACCGCTTCGCCCTGCACCTGGAAGCCGGGCGCGCCGAGGAGCGCCTGCTGTTCGACTTCCAGCGCGAGTTGGCCGCGCGGCTGGGTTTCGAGGACGAACACGCGCGCAACCTCGGCGTCGAGCAGTTCATGCAGGCTTATTACCGGGCCGCGACCAGCATCGAGCGCCTCGGCGTGCAACTGGGCGAGCGCTTCGAGGAACTGCTGGAACCGGCGGTCGACCCGCAGCCGCTGAACGACGATTTCGTGCGCGTCGGCAAGCGCATGGAAACCCGCGATCCGGAGCTGTTCGTGCACCGTCCCGCGGCACTGGTGGAAGCCTTCACGCTGCGCCTGGACCATCCGCAACTGATCGGCTTCAGCGCCGACACCATGCGCCACATCCACCAGACCGTGGCCCGGCACAGCGAGCGGATCGCCGCCGACCAGGGCGTGCTCGACGCCTTCCTGGCACTGCTGCGGCGGGGTGCCCCGGCGGCGGAGGCGATGTGGCGCATGAACCGCTACGGCCTGCTGGCGGCGATCATCCCCGGTTTCGGCCAGGTCGTGGGGCGCATGCAGTACGACCTGTTCCACGTCTACACCGTGGACGAGCACACCATCCGCGTCCTGCACAACGTGGCGCGCTTCGCCGACCCCGAAGCGCGTCGCGAGTTTCCGCTCGGCTGCGAGATCTTCGCCAGCCTCGACCATCCCGAGCTGCTGCTGCTGGCCGCGCTGTTCCACGACATCGCCAAGGGCCGCGGCGGCGACCATTCCGTGCTCGGCGAAACCGAGGCCCGCGAGTTCTGCACGCGCCTGGGGCTGGACGCGGACGACGTCGAACTGGTGGCCTGGCTGGTGCGCTGGCACCTGCTGATGAGCACCACCGCGCAGCGCCAGGACATTACCGACCCGGACGTGGTGCACCGCTTCGCCACCGGGATGGGCGACTGGGAGCACCTGGACTACCTGTACCTGCTCACCGTGGCCGACATCATCGGCACCAGCCCCCGATTGTGGAACGCGTGGAAGGATCGCCTGCTGGCCGACCTGTACGTGGCGGCGCGCTATGCCCTGCGTTCGGACCTCGCGCTGCCGCTCAGGACCAGTGCCCGCGTGCGCGTGTGCCGCGAGCGGGCCCTGTCGCTGCTGGTCGCGGACGGCTTCGATGCCGACGCGGTGGCGCGCGTGTGGAGCGATTTCCCCGACCTGAGCTTCCTGCGCCACCGGCCCGAGCAGATCGCCTGGCAGACCGCGGCCATCCTGCGCTCCGACGGGGAGCTGCCGCTGGTGGAAGTGCATCCGTTTTCCGTGCGCGGCACCACCGAGGTGTTCGTGTACGCGCCGGACCGCGACGGCCTGTTCGCCGACATCACCGCGGTGCTCGACCGCCAGCGTTT
>CAZBZD010000366.1:0-1620 GCA_964496295.1 uncultured Rhodanobacteraceae bacterium
GGCTATTTCCTGCCCGCCAGCGTGCTGGTGATGGCCGGCTACGCGCTGACCGGCCTGTGGACGCCGACGGTCACCCGCGATTACCTGGTGTCGCTGCCGGTGGTGGCCGTGGCCATCGTGCTGGGGCGGATCGCCAACCGGCGCATGAACGCGAAGGTCTTCGTGCGCTGCGTGCACGTCGGCCTGATCGCGACCGGGACGGTGCTGCTGCTGCAGTCGTTGACGCACTGACTGTGGCCGTCATGGCGCCGGTCTCGTTGGGCATGTGGCCAAGCGACGCACCGCGGGAACGTCAGCGCCCGATCTTGCGCAGCGGCGCGCCCGCCATCACTTGTTCTCAATCTGCCCCAGGCTGACGCCGCGGGATTCAAGGATCAGAAAGGCTTCGTGCACGCATGTTCGGCGGGCAATGCCCGCCCTACCGCGATCTTGCCGATCCCTGTGCTAACGTGAATCGACGTCCGCAAGGTGAATAATCATGGTGGTCTTGTTGAGCATGCTCGCCGCTACCGCGATGACGACAGCCCGGAAGCCGCAGGTCATCCCGACCGTGTACGAGGCCGGGCATTTCTATGCCGTGCCGGAAACCGCGGATGGGCAAAAGCTCCGGTTGCTGGTGGACACGGGCGGCGGCGGCCGCAGCGGCATGTACTGGATCACCGCTGCCGCTGCCAAACGGTTGCACCTCAAGACCCGAACCTGCCGGTTCGGAAAACATTCACTGACGGTGGCGGGCTTGCCCGATTACCAGTCCGGCCACGGTCTGCCGCCGCCGGTGGACAGTCCGTGCGGCCATACGCTGATGGTGGCGGATGTCCAAGGTCATGGTCTGGACGGAATGCTTGGCGCCGGTTATTTGCCGGGCCGGGTATGGACGTTCGATTATCCGGCCCATCGACTGCTGGCGCAGGATCGGTCATGGCATCCCGAGGCTTCCGCGCACGCGGTCGCGCTGGGCTTTCCACGCGACGCGAAGGGCGGGCAGACAAGTGGTTTCGCGCGCATCACCATTCGTGTCGATGGTCATCCGGTCGACATGTTGCTGGATACGGGCGCCACGGCGCACCCGAGTGTCGCCGGCGAAAAGGCCAGCGGCACACCGACCGTGAACGGCATCGGTGTCACCAGCTATATCGACCACAGCATGTTCGAGCGCTGGCACGAGGCGCATCCGGATTGGCGCGTGGTGGACAAGGGCGATGATCTGTTCGGTGCCGATCGCACCATGCGTCTGATCGAAGTGCCCGGGGTGGAAATCGCCGGCTGGTCGGTCGGGCCGGTGTGGTTCACCGAACGTCCCGACCGCAGCTTTCGCGATTTCATGTCCAGCATGATGGACAAAACGGTGGATGGCGCGGTGGGCGGCAATGTCTTCCGCCATTTCGTGATGACCATCGACTACCCGCATGCCACCGCGTATTTCCGTTGCGTGCAAGGGTGCAAGCCAAGCCATCATTCCCCGTAGGGCGGGCACTGTCCGCCATCAAAGCTTCGCGCAGGGCGTGTTCGGCAGGCACAGTGCCCGCCCTGCGGCGGCCTCAGCGCCCGATTTTGCGCAGCGGCGCGCCCGCCATCAGCTTGCGCTCGATCTGCTCCAGGCTGACGCCGCGGGTTTCCGGG
>CAZBZD010000367.1:0-1619 GCA_964496295.1 uncultured Rhodanobacteraceae bacterium
ATGGCGCGACGCGCTGGAAACGCTGGCCGACTACGCGGTGGAACGCACCTGCTGATCCGGCGCGCGATGCCGGCGGCGGCTCCGCCAAAAACGCCACTCACGCAGGGCGGGCATTGCCCGCCATCGGGTCACATTTCGGCGGGCAATGCCCGCCCTACTCGCTGCTCGCCGCTACGGGTACATGATGGCGGGCAGTGCCCACCCCACCCGCTGACCCGACGTACGGCGCTGCCCGCCAAAAACGCCATTCGCGCAGGGCGGGCATTGCCCGCCATCGGGTCACATTTCGGCGGGCAATGCCCGCCCTGCCCGCAACAGGTTTCCCGTACCGCGGGCTTTCACATCCCGGCCGCGTGTCCGGCCAGGGCGCGTTTCAACGCCGTCAGGCGATTGACGGCGCGCATGCCGACGCCACGCAGGGCCACCAGCGGCGGCGCCTGCCAGTCGTACACGCGGGCCAGCGCATCCAGCGAATACGCATCCAGCGTGTCGGCGCTGTGCCGACGGCGGGCGTAGCGTTGCAGCACATGTTCGGCACCGATGTCGCGGCCGGCTGCCCGGGCCTCGGCCAGCACGTTGCGCAAGGCGACCACGTCGCGCAAACCCAGGTTGACGCCCTGCCCGGCCAGCGGATGCACCACGTGTGCCGCATCGCCCAGCAGGATCATGCGGCCATGCCGATAGTGCCGCGCCAGCTTGAGGTGCAGCGGAAACGCGGCGCGCGACGTGGTGCCCGTCATCCGGCCCAGGCGGAAATCGCTGGCCACGCCCAATGCTTCGCAAAAGGCTGCATCATCCAATGCCAACACTTCGTGCGCCTTGGCTTCAGGCAGCGACCAGACCACCGAACTGCGGCCATCCGCCAGCGGCAACAGGGCCAGCGGGCCGCCGGGGAGAAACCTTTGCCAGGCAGTGTTCTCGTGGCTGTCTTCGGTGGTTACATGCGCGACCACCGCGCGCTGGGCGTAGTCGCGCCCGCGGGTTTCGATGCCGGCCAGCTTGCGCAATGGCGACGCCGCGCCATCGGCGGCGACCAGCACCCGGGCGTCCAGAGTCGTGTCGTCATCGAGCGTGATGCGCGCGTGGTCCTCGCCCATCTCCAGCGCCTCGACGCGCGCCGGGCAGCGGACATGCACGCCGGCCGCATCCAGCGCCTGCCACAGCATCGATTGCAGCAGGCGGTTTTCGACGATCCAGCCGAGCGCATCGTGGCCACGGTCGGCGGCGTCCATGTCCAGGACGGTGCCGTTTTCCGCATCCCACACGTGCATGTGGCGATAGGCCTGCGCACGCGCGGCCAGTACCTGCGGCCAGATGTCGAGATCGGACAACAGGGATGCCGAAGATGGCGCCAGCGCGACCACGCGCAGATCCACCTCGTCGTCGGCACGCCACGGCTTGGGCTGATGCGCCTCGACCAGGGTCACGTCCAGGCCGGTGCGGGCCAGCGCCAGGGCAGTCGCGGCACCGGTCATGCCGCCGCCGACCACCACGACATCCAGCAAGCCGCGCCGACGACGGCTGGATGCGGACGGTCGGTTCATCGTGGCATTCATGGCTGCCGCTCCAGCACAGCGTGCGGCGGCTGGCCACGGAAACCCATGCCGCGGCGGACCATG
>CAZBZD010000368.1:0-1609 GCA_964496295.1 uncultured Rhodanobacteraceae bacterium
TGACCGGCTGGTCCTTGCCCAGCATGTCGCCGGCGGCGATGCGGAACAGCAGGGCGTAGCCGATGTTTCCGGCGGCGCCGGTGACGGCGACTCGAACGGGTGCTTTCATGGGACTTACTCCGTGACAAATGAGTTTTGTAGGTCGGGTTGGCTTCATCAACCCGACAGGTTGAATCGTGAGCCGCAATGTCGGGTTACGGCCCAACCCGACCTGCTCCGTGGCAATGAGGCGCAAGGCAAGCCAAGACCTGCCCCACGGTTACTTCAGTTCGGCGAAGAATTCCTGGATGCGCTGCATGCCCGGCTCCAGCTGATCGGCCGAGCAGGTGTAGCTGATGCGCAGGCCGCGCGGCTCGCCGAAGGCCGAACCGGGCACGCAGGCCACGCCCTTGACGTCCAGCAATGCCTTGCACAACTCGACATCGTCGGTGATGGTGCGGTTGCCGTGGCTCTTGCCGAAGGCGCAGGACACGTCCGGGAACGCGTAGAAGGCGCCCTGCGGTCGCGGGCAGGTCACGCCGTCGATGGCGTTGAGCGCGTCCACCACCTTGTCGCGGCGCTCGGCGAATTCCGCGCAACGCGCCGCGGGAATGTCCTGCGGACCGGACAAGGCGGCCACGGCGGCGGCCGTGATCACTTCCGGCAGGCTGGTGATGTGGTTGGAGTTGAGCGTCACCACCGCGTTGGCCACTTCGACCGGCGCGGCGATCAGGCCCACGCGCCAGCCGGGCATGCCGTAGGTCTTGGACAGCGAATCGACGAAGACCACGCGGTCCTTCAACTCCGGACGGGCGTGCACGAAGTTGTGGTAGCCGATGCCGTCGAACACCATGCGGTTGTAGATGTCGTCGGTGATGACCCAGGTTTCCGGGTATTTCACCAGCACGTCGGCCAGCGCGGCGATCTCGTCCTTGGTGTAGACCATGCCGGTCGGGTTGGACGGGTTGTTGAACAGGAACACGCGCGGCTTGCTCTCGAGCGCCTTGTCGAGCTGCTCCGGGGTCAGCTTGTAGTGCTGCTCGGGCGGGCACGGCAAGGTGGTCACGCGGGCGCCGACGATCTCGGCGATGTCCAGGTAGCTGGTCCAGTACGGGGTCGGGAAGACGATCTCGTCGCCTTCGTCGAGCAGCGCCTCGGCCAGGTTGTACAGCACCTGCTTGGCGCCGATGCCGGCCGCGCAGTTTTCGCGCGTGTAGCCGGTCAGGCCGATGGCCTCGATGTGCGCCAGGAAGGCGTCGAGCATGTCCGGACCGCCGCGGTTGGAGCCGTACTGGCCCGAATCGTGGTCCAGCGACTCGCGCACGGCGTCGTACACATGCTTGCCCGGCAGGAAATTGGGCACGCCGATCGAGAAACTGATGATGTCGCGGCCTTCGGCCTTCAGGCGCTTGGCAAGGTCGGCGATGGCCATGATGGCACTGGGCTTGGCGCGGCCCATGCGCTGTGCGAGCTTCGGCATGTGATTCTCACCTGTGCGGACGAAAGGGTTGGCAGCCGGCGATTTTATCACACGGCCCGGCCCGCCGATTCAGATCACATATAGCCAAAAGCATGGGAATCAGGGCATGATGGGCACGCCCGCTGCGTGCGGGCGAGGGGGAACCGACCA
>CAZBZD010000369.1:0-1602 GCA_964496295.1 uncultured Rhodanobacteraceae bacterium
GACCAGTTGTTCTTCCGCGACCTGCCGCGCGTGCGCTCGGTGCTGGACAGCCGGCTCAAGACCAGCCTGCTCAAGGGGCGTGCCAACTACCTGTGCCTGCACCGGCTCGACCAGGCCGTGCACGACGGCGAGTTCGGCAGCCGCGAACAGGTGACGCAGCTGGCGGCGATCCGCGCCTGGTCGGCGCGCACGCGGCGCGGCGACCGCATGGAACTGGCCGAAGTGCCCGAGGATGCGCCGATCTGGGCGCGGGTCACGTCCACGCCGGAAAACTGCCTCGGCAGCGGTTGCGCGTTCTACGACGACTGCCACGTGGTCAAGGCGCGGCGCGAGGCGCAGGAAGCGGACGTGGTGGTCATCAACCATCACCTGCTGTTTGCCGATATGGCCTTGAAGCAGGAAGGTTTTGGTGAGTTGTTGCCTGCCGCCGATGCTTTCGTCCTGGACGAGGCGCACCAGCTGCCGGAGCTGGCCGGGCAGTTCTTTTCGCAAAGCATCAGTGCGCGCCAGCTGCTCGAACTGGGACGCGACGCGCTGGCCGAATGCGCCGGGCTGGGTGGTGCGCTGAACCTGCTGCGCGAGCCGGTCGAGGCATTGAACCTGGCGATCAAGCGCCTGCGCCTGGCCATGGACGGGCTGCCCGCGCGTGGCGCGTTCGTGCAACTGGCGGGCCAGTCGGAAGTGCGCGACGAGCTGGATCGCCTGTCCACCACGCTGGATGATTTGACCGGCGTATTGGCCGCGCAGGCCGATCGTTCGCGCGGCCTGGCCAACGTGCACGAGCGCGCCGAGGCGTTGTCGATGCGCCTGGACCGCATCGACACGCAGGCCAGCGAAGAAGAAGTGCGCTGGTACGAGCGCAGCCGCCACGGTTTTGCCTTGCACATGACGCCGCTGGACCTGGCGTCGCCGTTGCAGAACCTGCGCGAAAGCCTGTCGGCGGCATGGATCTACACTTCGGCCACGCTGTCGGTGGCCGGCAAGTTCGACCACTTCGCGCGCCAGATGGGGCTGGTCGAACCGAAGACGCTGGCGCTGGACAGTCCCTTCGACTACAGCCGCCAGGCCCTGTGCTACCTGCCGCAGGGCTTGCCGGCACCAGGCATGCGCGATTACACCGACCGCGTGATCGAGGCCGTGCTGCCGGTGCTGGAAGCCTCGCAAGGCCGTGCCTTTTTGCTGTTCACTTCGCACCGGGCATTGAACCGTGCCGCCGAACTGCTCGAAGACAAGGTGCCGTGGCCCTTGTTCGTGCAGGGCACGGCACCGCGGCACCAGTTGCTGGATCATTTTCGCGAATCGGGGCAGGGCGTGCTGCTGGGCGCGGCCAGTTTCTGGGAGGGCGTGGACGTGGCCGGCGATGCGCTCAGCGTGGTGGTGATCGACAAGCTGCCGTTCGCTTCGCCGGACGATCCGGTGTTGCAGGCGCGCCTGGAAGCGATGCAGCAGGCCGGCGAAAACCCGTTCATGCGCTGGCAGGTGCCCAACGCCGTGATCGCGCTCAAGCAGGGCGCCGGGCGCCTGATCCGCAGCACGCACGACCGCGGCGTGCTGGTGCTGTGCGATCCGCGCCTGACCGGCAAGGGCTACGGCCGCCTGTTC
>CAZBZD010000370.1:0-1601 GCA_964496295.1 uncultured Rhodanobacteraceae bacterium
GAGACCCGCGTCAACCAGGTCAACCAGTATTCACGCAACCACCAGCACCCTCTGTTGTGCACCATGGAAAAGATGTAGCCCGGCCCCATCTAGGGGGTCAGTAACCCCATAAAGCGGAGACGATCCGACATGTTCAGCAAGGATCTCGAGCTAACCATCGGCCACTGCTACAAGCAGGCTCGCGAGCAGCGGCACGAGTTCATGACCGTGGAACACCTGCTCCTGGCACTGGTGCACAACGCGTCCGCCTCGGCGGTGCTGCGCGCCTGCAATGTCGACCTGGACCGGCTGGGCAGCGACCTGCGCCGCATCATCGGCGAAACCGTGCCGGTGCTGCCGGACGGCGACGAGCGCGACACCCAGCCCACGCTGGGCTTCCAGCGCGTGCTGCAGCGCGCCGTCTATCACGTGCAGTCTTCCGGCCGCAAGGAAGTCACCGGCGCCAACGTGCTGGTGGCGATCTTCGGCGAAAAGGATTCCCATGCCGTGTATTTCCTGCACCAGCAGGAGGTCACGCGGCTGGACGTGGTCAACTACATCTCCCACGGCATCGCCAAGGTGGGCGAGGACTCCTCCTCCACCTCGGTCGAGGGCGAGCATGAGTCCGAGGAAGGTGGCGAGACCCGCGGCAACCCGCTCAGCGAATACGCCACCAACCTCAACGAACTGGCGATGCAGGGCAAGATCGATCCGTTGATCGGTCGCCAGGAGGAAGTCGAGCGCACCATCCAGGTGCTGTGTCGTCGGCGCAAGAACAATCCGCTGTACGTGGGCGAGGCCGGCGTGGGCAAGACCGCACTGGCCGAGGGCCTGGCCAAGCGCATCGTCGAGGGCGACGTGCCGGAGGTGCTGGATGACTGCACCATCTGGGCTCTGGATCTGGGTGCGCTGGTAGCCGGCACCAAGTACCGCGGCGACTTCGAGAAGCGCCTGAAAGCGGTGATCGGGCAGTTGAAGAAGGAGCCGGACGCGATCCTGTTCATCGACGAGATCCACACCATCATCGGCGCCGGCTCGGCTTCCGGCGGCACCATGGATGCCAGCAATCTCATCAAGCCGATGCTGGCGTCCGGCGAGTTGCGCTGCATCGGCTCGACCACGTTCCAGGAATACCGTGGCGTGTTCGAGAAGGACCGCGCGCTGGCACGGCGCTTCCAGAAGATCGACATCATCGAGCCCAGCGCGGCCGAGGCGGTGGACATCCTCAAGGGCCTGAAGGGCCGTTTCGAGGAGCACCACAGCGTCACCTACACGGCCGAGGCGCTGCAGTCGGCGGTGGACCTGTCCGTGCGCCACATTCCGGACCGGCTGCTGCCGGACAAGGCCATCGACGTCATCGACGAGGCCGGCGCGCGCCAGCGGCTGCTGCCCGAGAATGAGCGCACCGGCAAGGTCGACGTGCCCGAGATCGAGTTCATCGTGGCGCGCATGGCGCGCATCCCGCCCAAGCAGGTGTCGGCGTCCGACCGCGACGTGCTGAAGAACCTGGACCGCAACCTCAAGATGGTGGTGTTCGGGCAGGACGAGGCCATCGACAAGCTGACCGCTTCCATCAAGATGGCGCGCTCGGGCCTGGGCGATCCGGCCAAGCCGATCGGCAG
>CAZBZD010000371.1:0-1600 GCA_964496295.1 uncultured Rhodanobacteraceae bacterium
GAACGGACCCTTTTTCAATGAACGCGGCATGATCGTCTCCCGTTACTTGCTGCGATGGCGCACGATGAAGTGATCGGTGCGCTTGTTGTTGCGGGTCTTGTAGCCCTTGGTCGGCTGGCCCCACGGGCTGACCGGGTGACGACCGCCGGAGGTACGGCCTTCGCCGCCGCCGTGCGGATGGTCGACCGGGTTCATGACCACGCCGCGCACGGTCGGGCGGATGCCCTTCCAGCGCTTGGCACCGGCCTTGCCCAGCTTCTTCAGGCTGTGCTCGGAATTGCCCACTTCGCCGATGGTGGCGCGGCACTCGACCGGCACGCGGCGCATTTCGCCGGAGCGCAGGCGCAGGGTCGCGTAACCGGACTCGCGCGCCACCAGCTGCACCGAGGCGCCGGCGCTGCGCGCGATCTGCGCGCCCTTGCCAGGCTTCATCTCGATGCAGTGCACCGTGGTGCCGACCGGGATGTTGCGCAGCGGCAGGGTGTTGCCGGTCTTGATCGGCGCATCCTTGCCGGACACCACGCGGTCGCCGGCCTTCACGCCCTTGGGCGCGATGATGTAGCGGCGCTCGCCGTCGGCGTAGCACAGCAACGCGATGTGCGCGGTGCGGTTCGGATCGTATTCCAGGCGCTCGACGCGGGCGGCAATGCCTTCCTTGTCACGCTTGAAATCGATGATGCGGTAATGCTGCTTGTGACCGCCGCCGCGATGCCGCGTGGTGATGCGGCCATGATGGTTGCGACCACCGGTCCTGGACTGCGCCTCGGTCAGCGCCGCATGCGGTGCGCCCTTGTGCAGGTCCGGCGTGGTCACGCGAACGGTGCCACGGCGTCCCGGAGAGGTCGGCTTGAGTTTTTTCAATGCCATTGTCGTTCAACTCCTCGCTCAGGCCTTGGCCATCACGTCGATGGTCTGGCCTTCGGCCAGGCGCACATAGGCCTTGCGCTTGCCCTGACGGGTACCCTGGCGAAAACGGAAAGACTTGGTCTTGCCGTGGATATTGACCATGTTCACCTGCTCGACGGTCACGTCGAACAGCTGCTCCACGGCCGCCTTGACGTCGGCCTTGGTCGCGTCGGCGGCCACTTCGAAGGCGTACTGGTTGGAAGCACTCAGCAACGCCGTTTTTTCCGACACCAGCGGCGCACGCAGGGTGTCGAGAATCCGCTCCTGCTTGTTCATGCCAGCCACTCCTCGATTTTCTTGACGGATTCGGCCGTCATGACCACGTGATCCGCGCTCACCAGGCTCGCCGGGTCCAGCGCCGCCTTGTCCACCACGTACACGCCGGGAATGTTGCGCGCGGCGAGGTACAGGGCTTCACTGGCGTCCTCGTCGACCAGCAGCACGCGGCCGGTGACTTCCAGCTCTTTCAGCCTGGCCACCATCGCGCTGGTCTTCGGCGCGTCGATGCCGAAGCCCTCGACCACCTTCAGGCGGCCCTGGCGGTTCAGTTCGGCCAGGATCGAGCGCAGGGCGCCGCGGTACATCTTGCGGTTGACCTTCTGCTCGAAGCTGCGCGGCTTGGCGGCGAAGGTGACGCCGCCGCCGACGAAGATCGGCGCGGTCAGCGCACCGTGACGGGCACCGCCGCCCTTCT
>CAZBZD010000372.1:0-1578 GCA_964496295.1 uncultured Rhodanobacteraceae bacterium
CGCACCGTTGGTCGTGAGCGGGTAGGGCGGGCACGGCCCGCCGTTCGTCGTCCCGGCGTGAAGGTTTTCTCAGGCGGTGCCCTGCGGCACGGTCTGCATGCGCGCACGGCGGCGCCAAGCGGGCGGCACGATGCTGCCGCGGCGCAGCGCGATCACCAGCAGGACCGCCGAGAGCACGCTGCAGCAGAGCAGCGCCACCACCGAGGCCTCGGCACCGAAGGCGCCACCGCTGAGCCAGGCCGGCCCAGTGCGCGTGGAAACCAGGAAACCGTCCGCGCCGGTACCGGAAACGGAAATCCCGTAGACCGTTCCCTGCATGATGTTCCACGCCGCATGCAGCCCCATGCACATCCAGAGCGAGCGGGTGACGTGGTAGAGCAGGGCAAAGGAGATGCCCGCCTCGATGGCGATGGCCAGCGAGCTCCATGTCGTGGCATGGGGATTGTTCGCGTGCATGAAGCCGAACACCAGCGCCGAGATGAGCAGCGCCCACCACGTGCCCATGCCTTCCTCGATGATGCGGTAGAGCACGCCGCGCATCAGGATTTCCTCGCTGATGCCGGCGCCGATGCCGACCACCAGTACCGGGATCAACCAGTGTGCGTCGGGATTGGTGCCGATGACGTGGTAACTGTCGAAAAGCCACAGCAGGCCCACCACGAGGCTGAACAGCACCGCGCCCAGCAGCAGGCCGCCGGCGCCGTAAACGGGCAGGTCGCGCGGCGCCAGTTCGTCGACGCGGCGGCGTTCGATCAGCCGCACCAGCAGGTAGTAGGCGATGACCGCCGGCAGCACCTGGCCGCCGTAGTACAACCATGGGCGATTGACGACGTTCTTGCCGATTTCGGCCCATTTCTCCGGCGGCAGCCCCGTCATCGTCCCGATCGTGACGACCACGATCGTGGAAAGAATGCCTCCGATCACGAGCATGCCCACGAAGAACAGGACGATGCGTGCCGCCGGCGAGAACAGCAGCCAGCGTTTCCGTTTTCCGGCATTCGCCGGTGTCGTGTAGGCGATATTGGCCGTAGTCAAGTGTTTTCCCTCCCGTGGATGTGGATTGGGGCACCCTGGCGGATGCGGTGGAACGGAATCAGGGTGTCGCGTCGACGTGATGCTCGCGCGTGGCGCGGAACTCCACGTCCGGCCAGCGTTCCTGCGTCAGTTGCAGGTTGACGCGGGTCGGCGCCAGGTAGACCAGCGCATCGGCGGCGTCCAGGGCCAGGTGCATGGCGTTCTTTTCGCGGAACTGCTCCAGCATCTTCGCGTCGTCGCAGTGGATCCAGCGCGCCGTGGCCACGCTGGCGTTCTCGAACGCGGCCTCGACGCCGTATTCGTTCTTGAGCCGGTAGGCGACCACGTCGAACTGCAGCACGCCGACCGCGCCCAGGACCAGGTCGTTGGACATCAGCGGACGGAAGAACTGCGTCGCGCCTTCCTCGGACAGCTGCTGCAGGCCCTTGGCCAGCGCCTTGGCCTTGAGCGGGTCGCGCAGGCGCGCCACGCGGAACAGTTCCGGCGCAAAGTTGGGGATGCCGGTGAACTGCAGTGCCTCGCCCTCGCTGAAACTGTCGCCGA
>CAZBZD010000373.1:0-1556 GCA_964496295.1 uncultured Rhodanobacteraceae bacterium
TCAGCGCACCGTGACGGGCACCGCCGCCCTTCTGGCGCTTGGACTTCTTGGTGGTGCCGTTGCGCTCCGAACGCGTCTTCTGCGCCTTGGTGCCGGCGCGGCCGCCGGCCTGGTAGGCCACCACGACCTGGTGCACCAGGCCTTCGCGAAACTCGCCGCCGAAAACCACGTCGGAAACCTCGAGCGGCTTGGCGCCAATGACATTCAGTTCCATGCCGATCTCCTCAACCCTTGGTCGTCGGACGGATGATGACGTCGCCGCCGGCAGCACCCGGCACCGCGCCCTTCACCGCGATCAGATGCCGTTCGGCATCGACCTTGACCACTTCCAGGCCCTGCTGGGTGCGCTTGACCGCGCCCATCTGGCCCGACATCTTCTTGCCCGGGAACACGCGGCCCGGGGTCTGGTTCTGACCGATGGAACCGGGCACGCGGTGCGACAGCGAGTTGCCGTGCGTGTTGTCCTGGCCACGGAAATTCCAGCGCTTGATGGTGCCCTGGAAGCCCTTGCCCTTGGACACGCCGGCCACGTCGACGATCTGGCCGACCTGGAACACGTCCTCGGCCTTGATCTCGCCGCCGACCTCGTACTTGCCGGCGTCCGCTTCGTCGAGGCGGAATTCCCACAGGCCGCGGCCGGGCTCCACTTTCGCCTTGGCGAAGTGGCCCTTCTGCGGCTTGCTCAGCAGCGAGGCGCGACGCGTGCCCGCGGTCACCTGCACGGCGTTGTAGCCATCTGTCTCGTCGGTCTTCACCTGCGCCACGCGATTCGGCGTCGCTTCGATCAGCGTCACCGGAATCGATTGGCCGTCTTCGGTGAAGATCCGGCTCATGCCGCATTTGCGGCCTACCAGTCCGATACTCATCTTCGTATCCTGCAGTTTCCCGGATCACCGGGTTTATTCGTTTACCTGCGTTCAGGCAAGCAACCGTCCATGGTGCCGGGCGCCGGCCCAGCCATCCCCGGCTGGTCGTTCGCCGGGGCGAAATGCCACTGGCATTTCACCTTCTTCCGGCTCACCCAAGCTTGATCTGGACGTCGACGCCGGCGGCCAGGTCGAGCTTCATGAGCGCGTCCACGGTCTTGTCGTTGGGGTCCACGATGTCGAGAACGCGCTTGTGCGTGCGGGTCTCGTACTGGTCGCGGGCATCCTTGTCGACGTGCGGCGAGGTCAGAATGGTGTAGCGCTCGATCTTGGTCGGCAGCGGAATCGGACCGAGGACCGTGGCGCCGGTGCGCTTGGCGGTCTCGACGATCTCGCTGGCGGAGCGGTCGATCAAGCGGTGATCATAGGCCTTGAGCCTGATGCGAATCTTCTGGTTCGCCATAACCGTGTCCTGTTGCTAAAGAACGTTGTTTTGAAATTCCCGGAAGCTTCTCGCCGCCGGTGGTTGTTTGGCCGGGGACCGGGGACCGGGGACCAGGGACCGGAAAAGCCAAAAGCCTTGCAGCTCGCGCTCTTCCGGTCCCCGGTCTCCTGTCCCGGGTCCCTGCTTTTCCTACTTGTTGATCTTGGCCACCACGCCGGCGCCGACCGTGCGGCCGCCTTCGCGGA
>CAZBZD010000374.1:0-1540 GCA_964496295.1 uncultured Rhodanobacteraceae bacterium
AAAAGCCCCGGCTTCGACCGCCTCGCGGTGCTGGCGGCCATGGACATCACCCACGAGCTGCTGGAGCTGAGGGAAAAGCAGCAGACCCAGGAATCCGCCGTGGCCGGCAACCTGGCGCGCCTGCGCCACAAGCTCGAGGCCCTGCTGGAGCAGACGCCGGAACCTTTGTGAGAACGGTCGCCGCGGGGTAAAATGCACCCACGGCGTTCCCTGCGGTGTTCGACAGTTCGCTCTTACATTTGCCTTGTTCCTGTTATACGACCCGGGTCGGCGACAACCGTGACGCATGCGCAAGTCCGTCATGAGCGGAAAGCCTGACCGCCACGTGAGCCCACCCACCTGATCCCGGAGGATCAAGGTCGTTTGGCGGACATCGGCATTGCGGAGAACGCCCCTCCCTTCCCGGCCCGGCCGGCATGCCGCAAGGCCTGCCGGCCGGGCCGCGCCACCCTCCGGATGCTGCATGACCGACGCCGACACCCATCGCCAGGCCCTGCGCACGCGGTTGATCGAAAAACGCCGGCAACTGGGACCGGCCGAGCGCATCGCCGCCGCCAGCGGACTGCGTCGCACGCTGGAACAACTGCCCGAGTTCATGGTCGACGAGCGCATCGCCGGCTACTGGGCCTGCGCCGGCGAACTGCCGCTCAACATCGCCATCGCCGCGCTGGCCGAGCGCGGCCAGCAGTTCTACCTGCCGGTCATGGGGCCCGAGCGGAAGCTGCGTTTCGCGCCCTGGCGCACCGGCGAGGAAGTGGCTCCCAACCGCCACGGCATCCCCGAACCCGTGCAACAGGACCAGGCCGTGCCGCCGCCCCTGCTGGACGTGGTGCTGGTACCGCTGACGGGCTTCGACCGGCGCGGCAACCGGCTCGGTTTCGGCGGCGGCTGCTACGACACCAGCTTCGCCTTCCTGCAGGGGGAAAAGCGTCCCGCCACGCCGCTCATGGTCGGCATCGGTTACGCTTTCCAGGAATGCGGGGACCTCGTGGTCCGGCCCTGGGACGTACGCCTGGACTACGTCGCCACCGAACGCGAACTCATCGACTGCACGGAGTCCGGAAACGCATGAACCACTGGCTGATGAAAAGCGAACCGTCGGCATTTTCCATCGACGACCTGAAGCGCAACCGGCGCGAACCCTGGGACGGCGTGCGCAACTACCAGGCGCGCAACTTCATGCGCGACGACATGCGCGTGGGCGACAAGGTGTTCTTCTACCACTCCAACTGCGCCGAACCGGGCATCGTCGGCCTGGCGAAAGTCGCCAGCAAACCCTACCCCGATCCGACCCAGTTCGATCCCGACGATGGCCATTTCGACCCCAAAAGCCCGCGCGACAACCCGCGCTGGATCCTGGTCGACATCGCCTACGTGCGCAGGCTCAAGCGCACCATCTCCCTGGCCGAGCTGAAGAACTGCCCCGAACTGGCCGACTTCGCCCTGGTGCGCAAGGGCAACCGCCTGTCGGTGATGCCGGTGGGTGCCGAAGATTGGGACTTCATCCTGTCACTGGAATAATTCCGGGACCCGGGACCCG
>CAZBZD010000375.1:0-1535 GCA_964496295.1 uncultured Rhodanobacteraceae bacterium
GCGCGCACCTTGCGCACGCGGGCGATGGGCAAAAGTTGCAGCACGCGCTCGAGCTTGGCGCGCGAGGTGAACAGGACCAGGTTGCCGGCATCCCAGTCCAGGTGCGCGTCCAGCCAGTCGCTGACGGCCTGCGCGTGGGTCTCGCGGTCGCCGGGCAGGGCGTCGAGGTGCGGGATTTCCAGGTGCGCCTGGCTGGCCAGGTCGAACGGCGAGGGCAGGCTTTCGGTGAGCGCCTCGTCGGGCAGGCCCGCGGCGTCGGCGAAGTCGCGGAAGTTGCCGCCGATGCTGAGCGTGGCCGAGGTCAGCACGACGCCGGCGGCGTTGTCCCACAGGATCTGGCGCAGCAGGGCGGCGGCGGACACGCTGGAGGCGTGGCAGACGAGCTGGCCGTCGGCGCTGCGGCTGACCCAGCGCGCGGTGGGCGGCTGCTCGACATCGTCCTCGCGCGACCACGCCAGCCAGGTGCCGGCCTGATGCGCGAGGCGTTCCAGCGCGATGCCGAGTTCGCGCGCGAGTGCCTCTTGCGTGGGGCCGCCTTCGGTCATTTCCGTCACCGCGCGGCGCACGGCGGCGAGCCAGCGCTGCAGGTCCACGGTGAGCGTGGCCAGCGCCTGCGCGTGGGCGATCCAGTGGTCCGGCAACTGGCCCAGCGAGGCGCGCCAGACCGGCTCGCGTTCGGATGGATCGGGGACCCAGGCGGTCTGGATGTCGCGTTCGAGCGCCTCCAGCGCGTCGGCCAGTTGCTGCAGTTTTTCCTCGGCGTCCTGTGGAGCAAGCTTGCCCAGGCGCTCCTTGTCGGTGAGCGAGTAGGCGGCCAGCGCCTGCCGGGTCAGGCGGCCGAGCCGGCGTCGCGCGGTTTCCAGGAACACGCGCGAGGCGCCGCGGTCGACGGCCTTGCCGGGCAGGTGGTGGCCTTCGTCGAACACGTACAGCGTGTCCGCCGGCCTGGGCAGGATCACGCCGCCCCAGCCGTCGTCCTCGCCGGGCATGATGAGGTCGGCCAGCACCAGGTCCTGGTTGGCGACGACGAGATCGGCGTCGTCCACGGCGCGGCGCGCGGCGTAGAACGGGCACTGCATGAAATGCGCGCACTTGCGGCCGGTGCAGCCGCCGGCGCTGGTGGTCAGCAGCGGGCGCAGCGTGTCCGAAATGGAGGCCGGGGCGTTGTCGAGGTCGCCGTCCCATTCCTTGTGCGCGAAGGTTTCGTCGAGCTTGCGCAGGGCGGCCTTGTCGCGCTCGCCGGGAGCCTTGCTCCACAGCGCCAGGTCGGCCTCGAAACCCAGGCCCATCTGGGTGTCGTCGAGGCTGGCCAGGGCGTGGTTCAGGTCGCGCGGACACAGGTAGCGGCCGCGGCCCTTGGCCAGCGCCACGCGCAGGTCGGCGTGCTCGCTCAATTGCAGGTACAGCGGGATGTCGTGGCGCATCAGCTGTTCCTGCAGCGCCACGGTGGCGGTGGCGACGACGAGCTTGCGATTGGTCGCGCGCGCCACTTCCACGGCGGCGATCAGGTAGGCCATGGACTTGCCGGTGCCGGT
>CAZBZD010000376.1:0-1534 GCA_964496295.1 uncultured Rhodanobacteraceae bacterium
GGGTGCGGACATGGTCGCGATGGCCTGGAACAAAGCGCGTTAGTATAGCCCGAGCACGGCATCCGCCGCCGCACGAACCCTCGCCACGACGCACGCACGGAGCCCATGGCCGGCACATCCTCTTCCACGGTCCTGCTGGGCCGCCACGGTCGCCTGCAACTGGACGAAACCCTGGCCGCGCTGGTCGTGGACGGGATGCTCACGGGCGAGGATGCCCGCCGCGTGCGCCTGGCCGCCGGCAGCCGCGAAAGCCAGGCGCTGCATCCGCTGGTGCTGATCGGCAAGGCGCGGCCGGACAACCGCCGCGATGCCGCCGGCCGGCCGCTCAGCATCGAGGTACTGACCGAATGGCTGGCGCGCAAGGCCGGCCTGCCGTATCTGAAGATCGACCCGATGAAGATCGACGTGGCCGCCGTGACCCGCGTGGTCGGCCGCGCCTATGCGCAGAACCATCGCATCCTGCCGGTCGAGGCCGGCGACGGCAGCACCACGTTCGCCATCTGCGAACCGTTCGCCACGCACTGGGCGGCCGATCTTGCGCGCATGCTGCGCCGCGAGATCCACCTGGTGGTGTCCAACCCGCAGGAGATCAACCGCTACCTGGCCGAGTTCTACGGCGTGCAGCGTTCGATCCGGCTGGCGCAGGACGCCAAGGGCGAAGGCACACCCGCCTCGGCAGTGCTCAATTTCGAGCAATTGCTGCAACTGGGCGAGAGCGGCGAGGTCGGCGCCGACGACCGCCACGTGGTGCACATCGTCGACTGGCTGCTGCAGTACGCCTTCGAGCAGCGCGCCTCGGACATCCACCTGGAGCCGCGCCGCGACACCGGCAACATGCGTTTTCGCATCGACGGGGTGATGCACAAGGTGTTCGAGCTGCCGATGCCGGTGATGACCGCGGTCACCTCGCGCATCAAGATCCTCTCGCGCCTGGACGTGGCCGAAAAGCGGCGCCCGCAGGACGGCCGCATCAAGACCCGCTCGGTGGGCGGCCGCGAGGTGGAATTGCGCATATCGACCATGCCCACCGCGTTCGGCGAAAAGGTGGTGATGCGCATCTTCGACCCGGACATCGTGGTCAAGGATTTCGCGCAACTGGGCTTTTCCGCCGACGAGGCCGAAACCTGGCGGCACATGGTCGAGCGCCCCAACGGCATCGTGCTGGTCACCGGCCCGACCGGTTCGGGCAAGACCACCACGCTTTATTCCACGCTCAAGCACCTGGCACGACCGGAAATCAACGTGTGCACCATCGAGGATCCGATCGAGATGGTCAGCACCGATTTCAACCAGATGCAGGTGCAGCCGTCGATCGACCTGGATTTCGCCACCGGCGTGCGCACGCTGCTGCGCCAGGACCCGGACATCATCATGGTCGGCGAGATCCGCGACCTGCAAACCGCGCAAATGGCGGTGCAGGCCTCGCTCACCGGGCATCTGGTGCTGTCCACGCTGCACACCAACGACGCGCCCAGCGCGCTGACCCGCCTGCTCGACCTGGGCGTGCCGCATTACCTGATCCAGTCCACGCTGA
>CAZBZD010000377.1:0-1529 GCA_964496295.1 uncultured Rhodanobacteraceae bacterium
CGGGGTTGCCGAAGTCCATGGCGTAGTCCTCGAAGCCCATGTCGGCCTGTTTCCAGCGGATCATGCCGTAGCCGCCGTCGCGCAGCAGCAGGATCACCAGGTCCATCTTCAGGCGCACGGCGGTTTCCAGTTCCTGCGCGTTCATCATGAAGCCGCCGTCGCCGCAGATGGCCATGACGCGGCGCCCGGGGTGCACCATCTTCGCGCCCATCGCCGAGGGCAGGCCGGCGCCCATCGAGGCCAGCGCGTTGTCGAGCAGGATAGTGTTGGACTGGCGCGCCTTGTAGTAGCGCGCGTACCAGATCTTGTACATGCCGTTGTCCAGGCAGATCATGCCGTCGTCGGGCATGACCTTGCGCGTGTCGGCGACCACGCGCGCCGGGTGCACGGGGAAACGGTCGTCTTCGGCATGCTCGCCGAGCTGCGCGCGGAAGGCCTTGCGCACGGTGTCGAAGAAGCCGAAGTCCCAGTGCTTCTGCGGCTCGACGGCCTCGACCAGGCGCTCGACGGTGTGCGCGATGTCGCCGACCACCTCGATCTGCGGAAAGTACACGGCGTCCACCTGCGCGGACGAGAAGTTGATGTGGATGACGGTGCGCTTGCCCTTGCGCATGAAGAACGGCGGTTTCTCGACCACGTCGTGGCCGACATTGATGATGGTGTCGGCGGCGTCGATGGCGCGATGCACGAAGTCGCCGTCGGACAGCGCGGCGTTGCCCAGCCACAGCGGATGTTCCTCGTCGACCACGCCCTTGCCCATCTGCGTGGTGAAGAAGGGAATGCCCAGCTTGTCGATGAAGTCGCGCAGGGCCACGGCGGTGCGCTGACGGTTGGCGCCGGCGCCGATCATCAGGATGGGATGCCGCGCCTGGGTGATGGCCTCGGCGGCCTGCACCAGCGCCGCCTCGTCGGCCGAAGGACGGCGCGCGTACTCAGTGGGCAGCAGGATGGGCTCGTCGACCGTGTCGCGGGCCACGTCTTCGGGCAGTTCCAGATGCACGGCGCCGGGACGCTCCTCCTCGGCCTGGCGGAAGGCTTCGCGGATGCGCGCGGGAATGGTCTGCGCCGAGACGATCTGCTGGGTGTACTTGGTCAGCGGATGCATCATGTCGACCACGTCGACGAGCTGGAACAGGCCCTGCTTGTGCAGCCGGATGGGTTTCTGTCCGGTGATCATCAGCATCGGCATGGCGCCGAGCTGGGCATAGGCGGCCGCGGTGACCAGGTTGGTGGCGCCGGGGCCGAGCGTGGACATGGCCACGCCGGCCTGGCCGGTCAGGCGGCCCCAGGTGGCGGCCATGAAACCGGCGGCCTGTTCGTGGCGGGTGACGACGAGGCGGATATCCGAGTGCCGCAGCGATTCCACCAGGTCGAGGTTTTCCTCGCCGGGTACGCCGAAGATGCACGTGACACCCTCGGCTTCCAGGGCCTTGACGAACAGATCGGAGGCTTTCATGGCAGATCCTTGGTGTGAAGGACGATGGTGAGGTTCATGACTTCGCGTGAACTCCGTTCCCCGTCATTCCAGC
>CAZBZD010000378.1:0-1521 GCA_964496295.1 uncultured Rhodanobacteraceae bacterium
GCGCGGGAAGCGCGTCTACCGCTTGCCGGGCTCGAGCATGTCCTCGACGGCCCGGTAGCTGCCGTCGTTGGGCCGTGCCTGGATGCCGAGCAGGTGCGCCATCAGCGGATACACGTCCACGTTGGGAAACTCCGGCACCGTCACGCCCTTGCGGAAGGCCGGCCCGTGCGCGATGAACAGCGCCCGCATGCGCGGGTCGGCATTGTCGTAGCCGTGGCTGCCCAGGCTCATCGGGTACTTGCGTCGGGCCAGGTAGTCGCTGGAGGTGATCTGCCAGCCGACATCGGCCAGGCAGTTGATGGCCGGCACGCGCGGGTTGCTGCCGTAATGGAACCGCGCCGGCATGTCGTCCTTGCGCCAGCAGCTCATGTGCGGATGCGGCTTGAGCAGCTTGGCCGCCACGGCCTTGGCGTAGCCGGGTTTGGGCGTGAAGCCGGCCAGCTCGCCCATCGCCACCACGTGCACGTGGTCGAGGTCGATCAGCTTGTCCATCCGCACGTACTGGCCCTTCGGCGACGACGCCATGCCGTGGTCGGACACGACGATGATGTTCATGCGGTGGAACAGGTGGCGCGCCTCGAGCCCCTTCACCAGTCGCGCGATCGCATCGTCCACGTGCCGGATGGCGGCGTCGACCTGCGGCGTGTCCGGGCCGTAGCGATGCCCGGCATGGTCGACGGCGTCGAAGTACAGCGTGAGGAAATCCGGGCGCTCGCCGGCCGGCAGGTCCAGCCACTTCAGCACCTGGTCGACACGCTCATCGGCGGTGACGCTGTCGTCGAACGGACGCCACCAGGTGGGACGGTAGCCGTGGATCTTCGCGGCCGATCCGGGCCAGAACATGGTCGCGGTCTTCAGCCCCGCCTTGTCGGCCGTCACCCAGATCGGCTCGCCCTCGGCCCACCAGCGGCCGTCGCGCACCGCCTTGCGGTTGCCCAGCGAAAACTTGCCGAGTTCGGGGTCGTACATGGTGTTGTTGACGATGCCGTGGTGGTCCGGATACAGGCCCGTCACCAGCGTGTAATGGTTGGGGAAGGTCAGCGACGGGAACGACGGCTGCATCGCCTCCGCCCGCACGCCATGGCTTGCCAGCCTGGCCAGCGTGGGCGAATCGCCGCGCTGGAAGTAGTCGGCGCGGTAGGCGTCGATGGAAATCAGCAGCAGCGGGGGATGATCGCCGCGGGGCGGCGTCTGGTGCGTGACGTGGCTGGCGCAACCGGCCAGAAGCAGGACCAGCGGCAGGCTGAAAAGGCGGATCAGACGACGCATGTCGAAACTCCGTGCAGAACGGCAATCCTTCCATCATGCCACGAAGCCCGATGGCGACGGGCGGGGCGGGCACTGTCCGTCCGGCCCGAAAACCGGGAGCGGCGGTTTTCGCTTTTCGGCAGCGGGCGGCATAATCGGGGGTCTTGTTCGCCCCCGGAGCCAGCCCATGACCGCACCCACGCGCAAAGACACCAGCCGCACCATCCAGCCGCCCACCGGCCCGGAATTGACCTGCAAGAGCTGGCTCACCGA
>CAZBZD010000379.1:0-1517 GCA_964496295.1 uncultured Rhodanobacteraceae bacterium
GCCTCGATGACCAGGTCGCAATCGGCGAGCGCATCGAGGTTTTCGTCGTAGTCGGCGGGGATGATCGCGCCGGCCAGCGTTCTGGTTCCGAGCGGCGCCGGCTTGAGCTTGCCCAGGTGCTTGATGGCCTTGACGGCGATGCCGTTCTTCGGGCCTTCCTTGGCCGCCAGGTCGAACAGCACGGTCTCGACGCCGGCGTTGGTCAGGTGCGCGGCGATCTGCGCGCCCATGACGCCGGCGCCGAGCACCGCGGCCTTGCGAATGGAAAGGGGGGTTGTCATGCCAATCTCCGTCAAAACAGATCAGGGGAAAAGGGGGTTCGGCCGGGTTCGCGGCTCATGCCGAGCGCAGGCCGGCGGCTGCGAAATGCACCAGGTGGTGCATGACCTGCTGCATGTGCTGTTCCTCGCTCATGTCGGGCTGGCGGCGGATGATGCCGAAGTTGGCCATGGCGTAGGTCAGCGCGCCGGTGACGATGTCCAGCCGCCAGTACAGTTCCTGTTTGTCCAGGGCCGGCAGGCGTTCGGCCAGGGCGGCGGCGAATTTTTTGAGCACGTCGCCGTAGTTGTCGGAGAGGAACGCGCGCAACTGCTCGTCGTGCTCGACGTAGGCGCGGGCCATGATGCGCACGAAGGCGCCGCCGCCGCGGCCTTCGCGCGACAGTTCCAGGGCCGGCTGGATGAAAGCGGTCAGCACGTCCTCCAGCGTGGACTGCGCGGTCAGCCGTTGCAGCGCGTCCGAGCGCAGGCCGTTGAGGATGTCCAGGCGGCGCCGGAACACTTCCTCGATCAGCTTGTCCTTGGAACCGAAGTGGTAGTTGACCGAGGCCAGGTTGACGCCGGCCGTGGAAGTGACCCGGCGCAGCGAGGCGCCGTCGAAGCCGCGACGGGCAAACAGTTCCTCGGCGGCATCCAGGATGCGTTCCTTGGTGGAAAAGCGCGATGAAGGCACGGGCAGGGTCCGGTCAGGATCGTGAACAGGAATCAAACGATCGTTTGAGCATAGGCGCACGTCGGGAGCCGGTCAAACGCCGGACTTGAGATTTGGCTAGAATCTGTCACTATTTTGTGAGCTAAATCCGTCATCCGACATGGATTTGGCGTAATGTTGGCCTGTCCAGGGGGGAACGGGTCGGCATGTGTTCGCCGTGTTTCCGGCGGCGCCCGGATCGGCGCCGTGCACCATGGAAGATGAATGACGGTCGGGCAGGCGTCGCCAGCGGAGCCTGCATGGAACGAAATCATTGGCCGAATGTCCTGCAACGGCAATCGGCGCCGGATACACCGTGAGCACGAGCATCATCCCCTGCAAACCTCAACCTTACCGGAGCTGATCCATGGCGCTGGAGCGCACCCTTTCCATCATCAAACCCGATGCCGTCGCCAAGAACGTGATCGGTGAAATCTATTCCCGTTTCGAAAAGGCCGGCCTGAAGATCGTGGCCGCCAGGATGAAGCACCTCGGCAAGGAAGAGGCCGAAGGCTTCTACGCCGTGCATCGCGAGCGCCCGTTCTTCG
>CAZBZD010000380.1:0-1512 GCA_964496295.1 uncultured Rhodanobacteraceae bacterium
AGGTGCGCCTGGAGCGCGATTACCTGGACGGCGTGGACGTGGCCGAAGGCGAGGTCGTGCTGCTGGAAAACTGCCGCATGAACGTCGGCGAGAAGGCCGACGACGAGGCGCTGGCGAAAAAATACGCCGCGCTGTGCGACATCTTCGTGATGGACGCCTTCGGCACCGCGCACCGCGCGCAGGCATCCACCCACGGTGTCATCAGGTACGCCCCCGTGGCCGCCGCCGGCCCGCTGCTGGCGGCGGAACTGGATGCGCTGAGCCGGGCGCTGGACGATCCGCAGCGGCCGATGCTGGCGATCGTCGCCGGCTCCAAGGTATCGACCAAGCTGACCGTGCTCGAATCGCTGATCGGGCGCGTCGACCAGCTCATCGTCGGCGGCGGCATCGCCAACACTTTCATCGCGGCGATGGGCCACGAGGTCGGCAACTCGCTGGTCGAGACCGACCTCGTCGACGCGGCGAACGAGATCATGGACGCGGCGAAGAAGCGCGGCGCCGAGGTCCCGATCCCGGTCGACGTGGTGGTCGCGCCGGAGTTCTCGGCCAGCGCGCCGGCCACGGTCAAGCCGGTCGATCAGGTGGCCGAGGGCGAAATGATCCTGGACATCGGCCCGGAAACCGCCAAACGCTACGCCGAGCTCATCGCCGGTGCCGGCACCGTGGTCTGGAACGGCCCGGTCGGCGTATTCGAGTTCGACGCCTTCGGCAACGGCACTGAAGCGCTGGCGCGTGCCATCGCCGACACCGAGGCCTTCACCATCGCCGGCGGCGGCGACACCCTGGCCGCCATGGACAAGTACGGCATCGGCGACAAGGTGTCCTGCATCTCCACCGGCGGCGGCGCCTTCCTGGAATTCCTCGAAGGCGCGGAACTGCCCGCCGTGGCCGCACTGCGGGCCCGCGCCGACGCATGACGCGCGGCCCGGGGCGAAAACACGACGCATGCGCTACGGTATGTCATTCCATCTGAAGGATCGAGATTCATGCACACTCTGCTCGTTACCGGCGGCGCCGGCTTCATCGGCGGCAACTTCGTGCTCCAGGCGGTGGCCGACGGCCTGACCGTCGTCAACCTGGACAAGCTGACCTACGCCGGCAACCTGGACACGCTGTCCAGCCTGGACGGCAACCCGGCCCACGTCTTCGTACACGGCGACATCGGCGACCGCGCGCTTCTCGACCGCCTGCTGCGCGAGCATCGCCCCGACGCCATCGTCAACTTCGCCGCCGAATCGCACGTGGACCGTTCCATCGACGGCCCGGCGGCCTTCGTCGAGACCAACGTCACCGGCACCCTGGCGCTGCTGGAAAGCGCGCGCGACTACTGGAAATCGCTCGAAGGCGACGCCCGCGACACGTTCCGCTTCCTGCACGTGTCCACCGACGAGGTCTACGGCTCGCTGGGCGACACCGGCAAGTTCACCGAAACCACGCCGTACGCGCCCAACTCGCCCTACTCGGCGTCCAAGGCGGCTTCCGACCACTTGGTGCGCGCCTTCCACCACACCT
>CAZBZD010000381.1:0-1509 GCA_964496295.1 uncultured Rhodanobacteraceae bacterium
TCCGCGAAGGCGGCCGCACGGTCGGCGCCGGCGTGGTGGCCAAGATCAACAAGTAAGCAGTGTTGCAGGGCGGTGGAGCTGCCCTGCAACTCCCGGTGTTGATCCGGACATGGCTGCGCCATGCCGGATAACGCCGGGGCGACAAGGATGGCGAGATGTGTGTTGATGCATGCTCGTCCTTCCTGAAGCGGGTTGATCACGACGCTTTCGAGAAAAGTCCGGCATGGATGCCGGTCCTGATCTTCGCCGTCAGGGAGGACGGCATAAATAAACGCCAGTAGCTCAATTGGCAGAGCGGCGGTCTCCAAAACCGCAGGTTGGGGGTTCGATTCCCTCCTGGCGTGCCATTCATTCGAGAGGAACCGGATCCGGGAAACGGACGCTTTCGTCCGCCCAAAGCGGTTATGCTAGGGGCTTGGTTTTTCGGCAAGCGACATGAACACGAAGGTTGAACAAGCAGGCGGCGCCCAGGGCGCGGACCTGGCCAAGCTGGTGCTGGCGGTGCTGGTGCTGGCCGCGGGCATCTTTGCCTACTACTGGTTCGACCAGCTGGCGCAGACGATCCGTCTTGGCATGCTGGTGGCCGGCATCGTGGTGGCTTGCGCCATTGCCTATTTCACCGGGCTGGGTACCAAGGCGAAGCATTTTCTCGGCGAGACGCGTTTCGAGATGCGCAAGGTCGTGTGGCCGACGCGCGACGAGACCATCAAGACCACGGCCGTGGTCATCGCCGTGGTCATCATCCTGGCGCTGCTGCTCGGCTTGATCGACTTGATACTGAAGTCGGTCATTCTCGACTGGCTGCTCAAGGTCGGGTAAGGGAGCGGCATCATGAGCAAGCGTTGGTACGTCGTCCACGCCTATTCCGGCTTCGAGAACCAGGTCAAGAAGGCCCTGGCCGAACGCATCGAGCGGCTGGGCATGCAGGACAAGTTCGGTGAGGTCCTGGTGCCCACCGAGGAAGTGATCGAGATGCGCGGCGGCCAGAAACGCCGCAGCGAGCGCAAGTTCTTTCCCGGCTACGTGCTGGTGCAGATCGAGACCGGGAGCGGCGAAGGCAAGGGCGTGCACATCGACAACGAGTGCTGGCACCTGGTCAAGGACACGCCCAAGGTCATGGGTTTCATCGGCGGCACCGCCGACCGGCCCATGCCGATCAAGGATGCCGAGGCCGACGCGATCCTCAGCCGCGTGCGCGAAGGCGTGGAAAAGCCGCGTCCGAAGGTGCTGTTCGAGCCGGGCGAGATGGTGCGCGTCACCGACGGCCCCTTCAACGACTTCAATGGCGTGGTCGAGGAAGTCAACTACGAGAAGAGCCGCCTGCGCGTGGCGGTGCTGATCTTCGGCCGTTCCACCCCGGTGGAGCTGGAGTTCGGACAGGTCGAGAAGGCCTGACCGGCGGAGGCATTCGGCACTGTCCGCGCCTCGTTGCCACGGGGCGGCAAACTGTCTATACTATGCGGTTCGCGTCGTCATCTTCCGGTGGCGGCGTGTCCGTGTTTCCGGGTC